>JAJDJN010000256.1 GCA_030267245.1 Desulfovibrio sp. OttesenSCG-928-A18 | reverse complement strand
CTTTGTCCGGTGCCCTTTTCCTCATTGCAAGGGCTGGGGGCTTTTGCTACCATTCCCCAGTCTCACCACATTCAACGCCATTCACCATGCACGAATTTCTGGCGGATCTGCATATCCATTCCCGGTTCTCACGGGCCACCAGCAAAAAGCTCGATATTCCCCTGCTCGCCGCCTGGGCCGGGGTCAAGGGCATTGCCGTTCTCGGCACCGGCGACTTCACGCATCCCCAGTGGCGCGAAGAGCTGCGCCAGCATCTGCGCCATGACGAGGCCAGCGGTCTGTATCTGCTCAAAGAAGGCACAGACCTTGAGTCCATACTGCCCGAACTGCCCGTGCGCCTTCAGCCCCAAAGGGGACACAAGGGCGGTACCGGCCCGGCCCGAAACGGCGTGTCGAAGCAGGCCCTGCCTCCGGTACATTTCATGCTCCAAGGGGAGATCAGCTCCATTTACAAGCGCGGCGGCAAGGTGCGCAAAGTGCACAATCTTGTCTATATGCCCTCCCTGGAAGCCGCCGAGCGCTTCAGCCTGCGCCTTGCCCAAACCGGCAACCTGCACTCGGACGGGCGTCCCATTCTGGGCCTGGATTCGCGGGATCTGCTGGAAATGGTCCTGGAGGCAGACCCCCTGGCCTTTCTGATCCCGGCCCATATCTGGACCCCATGGTTCTCAATTTTTGGCTCCAAATCAGGCTTTGACCGCCTGGAGGACTGCTTCGCCGATCTCTCGGCAAATATTTTCGCCCTGGAAACCGGACTCTCCTCGGACCCGGACATGAACCGCATGTGGAGCGCGCTGGACGGCTACCGCCTGGTATCCAACTCCGACGCCCATTCCGGCGAAAACCTCGGGCGCGAAGCCAACCTGTTCAGCGGCGACATATCCTACGCCGGCATGCTCAAGGCCCTGCGCGATCCCGGCGCTGACAATGCCACCCGTTTTCTCGGCACCCTTGAGTTCTTTCCCGAAGAAGGCAAGTATCATATGGATGGGCACCGCAAATGCGGGATGCAGCTGACGCCGGCGCAAACACGCGAGCTTGGCGGCGTCTGCCCGGTCTGCGGCGGCCCCCTTACCGTGGGCGTGCTGAGCCGGGTCATGGAACTGGCCGACAGGGACGAGCCCTGTTATGAACCCTGTTATGAGCCGGGTCAGCCCCGCCAAGGGAAGCCGGAACAAGCGGACGCCGGGCGGACGCTGCCGCAAGAACCCGCCCCGGAGCAGCCGGCCCTGACCGCCGGTTCCGGCACCTTTGCCTCCCTGGTGCCCCTGCCGGAAATTCTTGGCGAGATCCTCGGGGTCGGCGCGAAATCACGCCGGGTCTTTGACCTCTACTCCCGGGTCCTGGAGCGTTTCGGGCCGGAACTGCAGGTGCTGCGCCTGACGCCGGAAGCGGATCTGGCCCGTTTTTTCCCGCCCCTGGGCGAGGCCATCGGCCGCATGCGCCGGGGCGAAGTGCTGCTCAACGGCGGCTACGACGGCGAATACGGCAAGGTGCGCATGTTCACGGAAGCGGAACAGGCCGAGATCCGGCGCGGGGCGGGCCTTTTTTCCCGCAAAAGCGGGCGCGCTGTCGCGGGGCTCAGTCTTCTGGGGGAAGAGCCGCCCCCCGGCGATGCGGCGCGGCGCAAAAAAAAGAACGCCCCTGCGAAGGCGCGGCAGCAGGAATCAGGGCAGGGAGCGGAGTTGGAGCGGCAGGAGCGCGAAACATTACAGCGCCAGACGGCAGGCGCCCCTGGCGGGCAAAGCCGGGAAGCGGAACTGGCGCCCGGCCCCGAGGGGGATCCGGCTTTTGAGGAAGGCGAGGACTTTGTCTTTTCCACCCTTGACCTTGTCTGCCCACCCGGGACTGAAGCGGCCGGACCGGCGGACGGGCCCCTGGCTGCTGCCGCAGGGGCAGAGCCCTGTGCCGCCGGAACTTTGCCCCGGCAAACCGCCGGCCCCGAACAGGGAACTGAAGAGGACCGTCCCAAGGAGGACGGCGCGGATCTTCTGGCCGGCCTGAACCGGGAGCAGGAGCAGGCGGTTCTGGCCGGGCCGAGCCCCGTGCTGGTGCTGGCCGGCCCCGGAACCGGCAAGACCCGCACCCTGATTGCCCGCATCCAGCATATACTGGAGGACGGTATCAGCGCCCGGCGCATCGTGGCCCTGACCTTTACGAGGCGCGCGGCCTCGGAGATCGACAGCCGCCTTGCCGCCGCCCTGGGAGCGGAGACCCCGCTGCCGCGCACCGACACCCTGCACGCCCTGGCCCTTGAGCTCTGGCACAAGACCCACTCCGACGTGCCAGTGCTTTTGTCCGAAGAAAGCGCCCGGCGCGTGTTTGCCGAGGCCAATCCGGAAGAAAACCCGCAGTCCATCCGCGAAGCCTGGCAGGCCGTGAACCTGGCCCGGGAGCGTCTGGAACAGCCGCCCCCCGACTACAGCGCCTTTGCCAGCAACTATCAGGCCCAGAAAAGCGCCTGGAATCTTGCCGACTACACGGATTTGCTGGAATTCTGGCTGGAACAGATCCACAGCGGCCTGTACAGCGCGCCCTGGGGGCATGTGCTGGTGGACGAGGTGCAGGATCTGTCCCCCTTGCAGCTCAATCTGATCACGGCGCTGCTGCCCTCGCCCGGGGAAGGTTTTTTCGGTATCGGCGATCCGGATCAGTCCATTTACGGCTTTCGCGGAGCCCATGGCAAAAGCCTGGCTTTTTTCCGCAGCACCTGGCCGGGTCTGGAGGTCATCCGCCTGCTGCGCAACTACCGTTCGCTGCCTCCCATTCTGAACGCGGCCTATTCCGTAATCACGCATCCCTCGGGCGCGGATATGGAAGCCCAACGCCGCCCCCTTGAGCCGAAACGCGCCGGCGGGGGCCTTATCTCCCTTT
>JAJDJN010000255.1 GCA_030267245.1 Desulfovibrio sp. OttesenSCG-928-A18 | reverse complement strand
ACCCTAAAAACAACACACGGCAAAACAACAATTATTATAGAGGGTTTTATGAGGGGAGTATATTCTATGGCTCGCGGTTTTATGACTTCCAAAAAATAGACGATGCTCTTGCAAATCCAGTGATTAATTCACTACTTAGAGATGCAGATGACTTTGTAAAAGATTCCATGAGCCTCATATTACATGGTGATAAAACACATTACAGAACACTCAAAAAAATAGTAAACAAGCAAAAATCTGTTGAACTTGGCTTTAAAGGTATGCCGTATTTTTTTGTGAAAGATTCAAAGCTTATTAGTCAATTTAGCATGAGCAGCGGAGAAAGCATGCTGATTTCTTTAATTGACTTTGTTAATAATATTATGGTTCGAAACAAACCACAGAGGAATCAAAAAATACTATTTCTCGTTGATGAGGTTGAGCTTGCGCTGCATCCCAGCGCTATAGATCGTTTAGTTGCATTTTTTAAAGATCTTTCTCAAAGACACAATCTTTTAGTGTATTTTTCAACGCATTCATCTGAAGTTATTCAAAAAATTGAAGCAAAAAATATTTATCTTATAGAAAATTTTTCAGGAGAAATTTCATGTACAAACCCATGCTATCCTAACTATGCAATAAGAAATCTATATGTACCGAATGGGTTTGATTATATTATTTTAGTTGAAGATGAGTTAGCAAAGGCAGTAGTTGAAAAATCCATAAGAGAGCAAGGTATTTGTCAAAGTAAACTATGGTGCGTTCTTCCAAGTGGTGGCTGGAGCCAGACACTAAAACTACACCGCGATATAGTAAAATATAACGCACTAGGAGTTGGGAAAAAAATAGTTAGCATATACGATGGCGATGTTATAAACGATGTTTCCGGAAAGTATGAATTTAAAGATCTGCCAAAAGCCTTTTTACCAATACCGAGCATAGAAAAATACCTTCTTAAGAAGATATATATAGAAAAAGACAGAATATTCATCAAGACAATTGGTGACAAGTATTTCACACAGAAACCGCTGCGTGATATAGCAAATGACTATGGGAACGACCCGCGATCAGCCCGAGACAGAAATGGGAAGCATCTTTATAATATTTTGCTGAAGCATTTAGAGAAGAATGGCATTGAAGAAATGAGATTTGTTAGATATTTGTGTGAAGACATAACAAAAATTGAGAATTTTAGTTCATTTAACAACACATTAACTTCTATTTTGGGGTGATCTGTAGTAATTCAGAGTTGATCTGACCAGTCGACTCCGCGTTTGTGTTTCTGTTGCCCCTTTTCACCCCTGCCAGCCTATCAGCCAAACGGCTCGTCCGTAAATGTGTATACCGCGCCAGCATTTGCAAAGTTTTGTGGCCTGTAATCGCCTTAATTTCCATCACATCAAGGTCGGTGGTAATCAGCCCATTTTTAGTAACGGCTATGAGTAGAGTCTATACCACTTGCGCCAGTTTCATGGCTGGCGTGATACCACCGATGCCCATGTTGGGGCGCTCGTTGTTATAGGTCCAAAGCCACTTGGTGGCAAAGTCTTGTATTTCCTCAATTACGGATTGCTGCCATCTGGATTCACCATTTCCAGCTTTAATCTCTCTTGCGGTCAGGAAAATCGGAGTACACAGTTTCGTACATTTCTACCGGGGAACCACAACTGCCACACTTAGCGCCAGAGGCCAAAGTAAGATCATAATTATACCAAGGAATGTCAGAGTCCTTATTCTCAAGCTCTTCTATGATGAGTTCACGTAGGTCGCCTACCTCTGGATAAATGATTACCCACTCTCCACTATCACGCGGCATGCAGTTCAAGCACTTTTCAATTTCAGGTACAAAATCGCTTACGTCGACCTTGAGACTGGAGTGCTTTATGTCTTCGTATATTGATTCGCAAAAGCTTTCAAAGATTGACACTCCCAAAACATCTATTTTTTCAACAGTATTTAGCGAGTTCCATAATTCAATAAGAAAAGTTGCTGTAAGTGTCTCATCCTTTTTACACATATAGTCAGCGATATTTTCAATCTCTTCACCTGGAACACGCGGCATCATTTGTATATATTTCAACTCTTCAGTGATATTAAAACGTTCATCATTTAGCGCAAAAAGGCATTTAATAAGCTTTGATTCTCTATGAAATGAGTTGAAAGAAGATAATCTTTCTTCGTCATCATCGCTGATTCCTGCAGAAAATGACGCTGAAATTGCCATCTGTAAAAGAAAATTTTTATCTTCTGACAAATCTAGCAACTCTGTTATTGCAATTGCAGAATCAAAATTATCTTGCTCCCGGCAATATTCACAAAATTCTGCGATAGTATCAAAGCCAAGCTCAGAAAATTCTTTCGATCTCGCAGTATATTCAATACTCAGTCGCTCAACTTTAGCTTGGCGAAAACGCCTATATGTTAAGCCGGAAATAGATGTTATAATATATTGGATAAGTTCAGAATGCCTGTTAATCCTTTCAACTTTTGTGTGCCTATATAGAATACTTGTAACAAATCTCTCCGTTTCTTCTTGCAATATTCGTCCAAGCTGAACTGCAATAATAGGAATTCCTCATTCAATGGCTTTATTAATTTCATCCCGCTGGCCTTGACGGATTTCATCGTCAAAGACAGTTAAAACTATCTGAGATTCTGAAACCTGCTCAACGTAGATAGCATCAGGAGCCTCTCCTCCTTCTGTATCAATTTTGATCAACTCAAAAAAAGTCGACAGAGGCCCATGCTCAAATAGCGTTGTGATGCTATCGCGAATTACCTCCCATAAGGCATTGCCGCGTGGCATTGGGGAGCTGAGAAAAATTTTCGTTTTGGTTGCCATATAAGCGCCTCCGTCTGGAGCAAGTGGAGCATAATTTGGAGCAAAAAGTCAAAT
>JAJDJN010000254.1 GCA_030267245.1 Desulfovibrio sp. OttesenSCG-928-A18 | reverse complement strand
CAGACGGCCGCTATGGCGAAAACCCCAACCGTCTGCAGCACTATTTTCAGTTCCAGGTCATTGCCAAGCCTTCGCCGCCGGACATCCTTGATCTGTATCGGCAAAGCCTGCGCGCCCTCGGGATCGATCCGGCCCGGCATGACATCCGTTTTGTGGAAGACGACTGGGAATCGCCCACCCTCGGGGCCTGGGGCCTTGGTTGGGAGGTCTGGCTCAATGGCATGGAAGTCACGCAGTTCACCTACTTCCAGCAGGTCGGCGGCATCGACCTTGCGCCCGTAAGCGCTGAAATCACCTACGGCATGGAACGCCTGTGCATGTACCTGCAGGAAAAGGAATCCGTGTACGACCTGGCCTGGAACGACCAGGTCAGCTACGGACAGATATACCATCAGAACGAGGTGGAGCAGTCACGCCACAATTTTGAGGAAAGCGACCCGCAAATGCTGCTCGCCCACTTCAACGATTTTGAAAAATCGGCCCTGCGTCTGGCGGAAAAACGCCTGCTCTGGCCCGCCTACGACTATACCATGAAAGCTTCGCACACCTTCAATCTGCTGGACGCGCGCGGGGCCATCTCCATTACCGAGCGCACCGGCTATATCGCCAGGGTGCGCGCCCTGGCCTCGGCCGTGGCCCGGCTCTATGCCGAACAACGCAAGGAGATGGGCTACCCCATGCTGCCGGGGGGCCAATGAGCCGAGTGTGCCGCAAGCCATCACAATCAGCGTTTTCCCACTGTAACGAGTTGTAGTTGAGGATTGCACATGCCTGCTTTTGTTCTTGAAATCGGCACCGAGGAATTGCCCGCCCGCTTTCTGCCCCATGCGGAAAAAGAGCTGGAAGAACGCTTCAGCGCCGCGCTGGGGGAATACGGCCTTTCTTTTTCCGGCCTTTGCGCCTGCTCCACGCCCCGGCGGCTGCTTGTATATGTGGCGGAACTCGCCGAGGCCGCCGTCACGCGCGAAGAACTGATCACCGGCCCCCCGGTCAAGGCGGCCTATGATGTCGGCGGCCGGCCCACACGGGCGGCCGAAGGCTTTGCCAAGACCCAGGGCGTTGAACTTGAAGATACATTTACCATAGATACGGACAAGGGCCCGTATCTTGCCGTGCGCAAAGTCATGGGCGGCGGCGCGGCCATGGACATCCTGCGCGAAATCTGCCCCGCCATTGTCGCTTCCCTGCCTTTTCCCAAGCGCATGCGCTGGGGCGACGGCGATTTCACCTTTGCCCGGCCCATCCGCTGGGTGCTGGCCCTGTTCGGTCCCGAGGTGGTGCCCTTCAGCATCGCCGAGGTGGATTCGGGCAATCTTACCCACGGGCACCGGGTGCACGGCCCCGGCCCCTTTGCCCTTGCAAACGCGGCGGATTACTTCGCGGTCATGGAACAATCCTGCGCCGTGACCCCCAAAGGCGCGGATCGCCGCCGCCTGATCCGGGAAAAGGGCGACAATCTCGCGCTGGAAAAAAACGGCCGCGTTCTCTGGAAAGATTCCCTGCTTGATGAAGTGCAGGGCTTGTGCGAGCACCCGGTTCCCATTCTCGGCGCCTTTGACCCGGCTTTTCTGGAAATACCGCGCCAGGTGCTGCTAACCAGTATGGAAAGCCATCAGAAGAGCTTCGGCCTTGAAGGGGCGGAAGGGCGGCTGCTGCCGTATTTTCTGACCGTGCTCAACATTGACCCCGAAGAGCCCGCCCTGGTGAAAAAAGGCTGGGAACGCGTTCTGCGCGCACGCCTTGAAGACGCCCGTTTTTTCTGGAAAACCGACCTTGGGCGCGAAAATTTCGAAACCTGGGTTCAGGCTCTGGATTCCGTTATTTTTCTCGCCCCCCTGGGCAGCATGGGCGACAAGAGCCGGCGCATCGCCCACTTGTGCGGCTGGCTTGCCGATACGGTGCGCCACAGCCTGGCCGGGCAGGAAGCCGCCCTGTCCCGCGAGGAGGCCGTGCGGGCGGGACGCCTTTGCAAGGCGGATCTGCTTTCTGAAATGGTCAAGGAGTTCGATACCCTGCAAGGCATCATGGGCGGCATCTACGCCGGACGCTTTGGCGAAAGCGAACATGTCTGCCAGGGCATCAGCGAGCAGTATCTGCCGGCCGGTCCGGACAGCCCGGTGCCGGCAAGCCTATGCGGCGCGCTGGTTTCCATTGCCGATAAGGCGGACAGCCTGGCCGGCTGTTTCGGCCTCGGCATGATCCCTACCGGCGCGGCCGATCCCTATGCCTTGCGCCGGGCTGCCCTCGGCATCGCCCGCATCGCCCAGGAAAAAGGGCTGCGCTTTGATGTGGAGGCGCTTTTTTCCGAAGCAATCAGAGGCTACGGCGAGCGGCAGTGGAAGATTCTGCCCGAACAGGCCCTGCCTCGCCTTCTGGAATTCTTCAACCTTCGTTTGAAGAATCATTTTATCACCGGCGGCGCGGAAACCCTGCTCACCGAAGCGGTGCTCCAGGCCGGGGCCAGGGATGTGTGGGCCGCTTCGGCCCGTCTGGCCGCCCTTGAAAGCTTCAGCCGGACCCCGGATTTTGCCGAAAGCGTGCTGACCTTCAAGCGGGCCGCCAATATCATCAAAAAGCAGGGGCAGGACGAGGAAAACACCCTGCTCACCGGCTGCTACAAGGCCGGGCTGCTTACGGACGAGGCCGAGCGGGCGCTGGCAACGGAACTGGAGCGCATGGCCCCTGTCTTTGACCAGTTGTGGGCGGAGGACAGATACACGGAGCTCTTTGCCCTGCTGCGCAAACTGCGCCCCTTTGTGGACGCCTTTTTCGATCAGGTCATGGTCATGTGCGAAGATGAAGAGCTGAAGCAAAATCGCCTGAATCTGCTGCAATCCCTGGTTTCCCGCCTGGGCCGCCTGGCCGATTTCGCCGCCCTGCAGATCTGAGC
>JAJDJN010000253.1 GCA_030267245.1 Desulfovibrio sp. OttesenSCG-928-A18 | reverse complement strand
GCCTCGTTATGCAGCGTCAAGGATTATTCTTCTCCCGCAACATCTTCAACGGTGTTTTGGGGATCGGCTGAACGGTCGTCTTTGTCAAAATATCCTTCCGGCAAGACCGCCCGCCAGGCTTCAAACTGGACGCCGGAAAAAGATGCCTTGCAGGCCTCGCAAATGGCCCGGAGCTCTTTCCGGCTCCGAAGCTTTTCACCATCCTCCAAAACGGCCAAAGTCGCATACACCGCCATAGGCAAAGCGCCTTTCCAGCTTTCAAGGTCTTTTCTTAACTTGCCGATGGTGGCGGCGCTGGTATCGCGCTTAATAGTGGTGGCGGCAGCAGCAGATTGGTTTTGCATGGTTTTTGGGCTTTCTCCCCGAAGAGCTATTAGGCCCCTATCACTGATGATCCTTTCTGCGACGTGGATAAGTTCAGGATGCTCCTCAAAAAGAGGGAGTGAAGTTTCAAGACACCTCACCACCGTTTCATTAAGAGAAAGGCCAAGTTTAATAGCGGCACTATCAAGATCCTCAATTTCACCCCGAGTCATTGGAACTTCAATTTCGTGGTAGCGTTGGCTAGATTTGTTTTCAAGCTTTCTAATTTGAGCTAGAGCTTTGACAAGCTCGGCTTCAAGTTCGGCTATGCGGGTATCTTTTTCCGCCAAGGAACTTTGCAACTCGGCCCGCTCCGTCAGGAACTGCTTATTCCATCGGCGGACGCCTTCAACGTCTTCAATCTTTTTCTGAGCTTCGGCAAGCTGGGATTCAAGGCCGGAAGAATCTATCGCTACCGTTGGAAACGGGATGTCCGCCATAGGTGACGCATCGGAACCAGCTACTGGAAACGGCGATATGCTTGTTGCTTCGGCAATCCGTCTTTTGTGGGACTCGAGGTAATCCACAAACTGAACCGGGCTCAGCATCATTTCCTTCCGCCAGCTTTCCGCTTTGATATACTCCGGTTCTTCTTCTGGTGCTCCCGATTCTCCATCTTGAATCAATCCCAAACTTTCAGGCGTGACATTTCCGGTATACTCCGGGTGTTCAGTCTCACACCTCATGACATCTTCAAGTAGGAAATAGTCGCATGAATCGTCGTTGTAGTCGTATAAATCGGGATTGGAGTAGGACACCTGACTTTGGTAATACACATGGCCCGGCTTGCACCAAATGATGCCGTTTATTGGCCCTTTGTGGCGCTCGTACACGCGAAGTTCTCCTACGGTGAAGTGCCTGGCTATTTCCTCATGTGTTGCACCAAACCACCTCTTATAAAGCTCTTCTTTCTGGAGCAGTTGTGTCTCCAAAATTGCGGTAGTACCTTCAAGCGCCATGCTTTCAACTCCCTTCGGTTGCCCCTTAAAGTTTCCCGCCCCAGGCCGTAAGGGTTCGGCTGTTCGCTCTGGTTAATTACGCCACAGCTAGAGGCGGGAAATTCGTTGTCAGCCCTTGATTTTCCGCAATCCGTCCAGATAGTCCGCCCATTCCTGCATCATTTTCCGGCGCTCCTGAAGGTACTCCGCATAGTTGTATGCGGCCCTGATGCTGTTGCGCTCCCCGTGGGCAAGCTGGCGCTCGATCCAGTCCCGATTGTAGCCCTGTTCATTCAGGAGCGTTGACGCCATTGCCCGGAAGCCGTGTACCGTCATTTCATCTTTGCCGTAGCCCATGCGCCGTAGCGCGGCGAGTAGGGTCATGTCGCTAATGGTGGTGACGTTGCTCCTCATGCTGGGGAACAGAAAAGCGGTATGCCCGGTGTACTGGTGAAGGTCGTGCAACATCTCCACAACCTGTCTGGCCAGTGGGACAATGTGCATTTCGCGCATTTTCATACGTCTGGAGGGTATGCGCCACTCAGCGGCATCAAAATTAAATTCTGCCCATTCGGCACGGCGCAGTTCGCCAGGGCGCACGAAAACATACGGGGCAAGACGGAGGGCGGCGCGAACAATAGGCTGTCCCTCGTAAGCGTCCAGATCACGAAGGAGAGCGCCAATTCTTTGCGGTTCGGTTATGGTGGCGAAGCGCCCTTTTTGGATGGGAACTAATGCGCCTTTGAGATCATCGGCGGTGTCACGGTCAGCCCTGCCGGTGGCGATAGCATAGCGAAATATTTGCCCACAGCTTTGCAAAGCCCGGTGAGCAGTTTCCGGAGTTCCGCGCTGTTCCACCTTTCGGAGGGCGGCCAAAAGTTCAGGCGGGGTAATTTCGCGAACGGGCCGCGCCCCTATGGCCGGGAAAATGTCTTTCTTCAATCGCGCAAGAACGCGCCCGCCATGATCTTCTGTCCAGGCATCTTTCTTGGTGGTGAACCATTCCAGGGCGACTACCTCAAAGGCGTCCGCCTGTTCAGCCCGCACCGCAGCCCGAACGGCCTTGCGTTGGGCTGCGGGGTCCACTCCAGCGGCAATCTGCTCTCTGGCTTCATCCCGACGGCGGCGGGCCTCTTTCAACCCTACCTCGGGGTAAGTCCCCAGAGAAATCAGTTTCTCCTTACCCCCAAAACGGTACTTAAAACGCCACCACTTACCCCCTGATGGGGTAACAATGATGAACAGGCCATCAGCGTCATAAGCCTTGTACGGCTTGCTTTGCGGCTTTGCATTTCGGATGGCTGTATCAGAAAGGGTCATACTCATCTCGATTGGGGTAACAACTTTTACAAAACTCTGCCTACCCCTGAAAGTTACCCCAACTTACCCCTGAATGTCAACGAACCTTCGCGAACATAGAAGGACATAAAATCCACATAAAAGCAAAGTCCGCCAAGGCATTTTGAACCTTAGCGGACTTCAACATTTTGTAAAATGGTGTCCCCGGCAAGAATCGAACTTGCGGCCCCCTGCTTAGGAGGCAGGTGCTCTATCCAACTGAGCTACGGAGACATGAAAAAGGAGAAAACAGAGCGC
>JAJDJN010000252.1 GCA_030267245.1 Desulfovibrio sp. OttesenSCG-928-A18 | reverse complement strand
ACTGGAACAACGCATAAGCGTGCTTCTTGAGCGTTATGAGAAGCTCAGCGCGGAAAACGCGGCTCTGAGAGAGCAGCGGGCGGGTGAGCTGTCTTCCCTGGAGCGTGAAAACCGCTTTCTCAAAGAGGAGCTGGAAAAGGAACGCACGGTGAGGAACAAGGCTCTGACGCGCATAGAAGCCCTGGCTGAGCGCATCAAGGAGCGTTCTGAGCAAGAGTGATACCATGCGCAGCCATACCGTTATAGTGCTCGGGGTTGAGCTTTCTTTCAAGTCAGACGCAAGCCCGAGGCGCATCGAGCAGGCGCGTGCGCTGATTGATGAACGGTATGCCGGCCTCGCACGGCACAGCGGACAAATAAGCAAGGAAAAGCTTCTCGCTCTTCTGGCCCTCTCGCTTGCGGACGATATTGTCATGCTGCGTGAGGAGCGGACGGTGTTCATGAAGAAAATCGAGGAGCTTCTGGGCGATATTGAAAAAGTCGCGGGCTGAGCCCGCAGTTAAGGTATACCCTGGAGGGCGCGTGACGGCTGTCGTCGCTGGCCTCACAAGCATTGAAGAAGGGATCTGCCGATGGTTCGGTGTGCAGGCCCGGCAAAAGACCGGGAAGCCTGAAGGACCATCAAATTTTCCCACCGTAGGCGTATCAGGTCCTGCGGGAGGATAGCCGCACGGCTCATCCGGGGTGTTTCCCTTGTCTTTTTCCATACGGGCGCTCCCGCGTCCATGAGACCACCCTGCTTTTTCCGGCCGCCCTGTGCTTTGACGGAAAAGCGGGGTTTTTTTATTGAACGGCGTCATCGCCGCCTGCCGCGTCCGGGCGTCCGCGCCCGTAAAACATATAGTTGAGGTTCCCATGCAAGCCATGATCATCGTATACGCCGCCGCCGCCCTTGCCCTGGGCGCGCTTTGCGGTTTTTTTATTCCCCGCGTTATAGGGACCAAGCGTATGGCCGACGCGGGCGAGCTGGCCAAGCGCATTGTCGAGGAAGCGCGCAAGGAAGCCCTGGCCCAGAAAAAGGAAATAGTGCTGCAGGGCAAGGATGAGATCCTTGAAGCCAAGCGGCTCATGGAACAGGAGCTCAAGGAGCAGGAGCGCGAAATCAAGGCCAAGGACAAAAAGCTCGAAGAGCACGGCGAAAAGCTGGAAGAAAAGCTGGAAAAAGCCAGGCAGAAGGAGCAGGAGTTCCTGCTGGTGGAAAAAGAATTCACGCGCAAGGAAAAAGAGCTGGAAGAAAAGCGCGAAATCCTGGACGGCAAGCTGGCGGAGCAGGAACAGCGCCTGCAGGAAATCGCCGGGCTGACCATGGAAGAGGCCAAAAGCAGGCTTTTCGCCGATATCGAGGCCCGCACCAGGCACGAAGCCGCGCGCATGATGCGCCTCATTGAAACCGAGGCCAGGGAGTCGGCGGACAGAAAGGCCAAAGAAGTGCTGGCAACGGCCATCCAGCGCTACGCCGGCGACTATGTGGCCGAGCAAACCGTGACCACCGTCACCCTGCCCAGCGAGGACATGAAAGGGCGCATCATCGGCCGTGAAGGCCGTAATATCCGCGCCCTTGAAGCCGCCACCGGCGTTGATCTCATCATTGACGACACTCCGGAAACGGTCATTTTGTCCGCATACAGCCCCTTGCGGCGGCAGGTGGCGAAAATGGCCCTGGAGCGTCTGATCCAGGACGGGCGCATCCATCCGGCCCGCATTGAGGATATCGTTGCCAAGGTGGAGCAGGAACTGGAAGTGCATGTGCGCGAGGTGGGCGAACAGGCCACCTTTGACGCCGGGGTGCACGGCATCCATCCGGATATAGTGCGCCTGCTCGGGCAGCTCAAGTTCCGGACCAGTTTTTCCCAGAACGTGCTGCAGCATTCGCTGGAAGTATCCTCCCTGTGCGGGATCATGGCGGCGGAGCTGAACCTGGACATAAAAAAGGCCACGCGGGCCGGACTGCTGCACGACCTGGGCAAGGCCCTGGATCATGAAATTGAAGGCTCCCACGCCACCATCGGCGCGGATGTGGCCAAGCGCTACGGCGAGAGCAAGGATATCGTGCACGCCATTGCCGCGCACCACGAGGATATCCCGCCGCAAACGGCCCTGGCCGTGCTTGTGCAGGCTGCGGACAGCCTATCGGGCGCGCGGCCCGGAGCGCGCAAGGAACTGCTGGAAAACTACGTCAAACGTCTGGAAGACCTGGAGAACATTGCCACCTCCTTTGATGGCATCGCCAAGGCCTACGCCATCCAGGCCGGCCGCGAGGTGCGTGTGATGGTCAATTCCGACGATGTGAACGACGATTCCACCTATCTGCTCTGCAAGGATATCGCGGAAAAAATCGAACGCAATCTGACCTATCCCGGCCAGATCCGCGTCACCGTCATCCGCGAGCGCAGGGCCGTGGGTTACGCCAAATAAACGCCCGGCGCACATTGCATGCGCTACCGGGGGGGGCTTTGTTGGCCCCTCTATAACTTCATACCCTCAGCACATACAGGAAGCAGCGGCCATGACTGTGGACATTTCCGGCAAGATCGTCACCCGTTTCGCGCCCAGCCCCACCGGGCACCTGCATATCGGCGGCGCGCGCACGGCCATTTTCTGCTGGCTTCTGGCCAGGCATTACGACGGAAAATTCGTGTTGCGCATTGAGGACACGGATACGGAACGCAGCAAGCAGGAATACACCGACTCCATCCTGGCTTCCATGCGCTGGCTCGGCCTTGAGCCCGACGGCGAGCCCATATTCCAGCGCCAACGCTTTCCCGTCTACAACGAATCCATCGAGCGCCTGCTGGCCGGCGGCCACGCCTACTGGTGCCAGTGCAGCCCGGACGAAGTGGAAGCCATGCGTGAAAAAGCCAGGGCCGAAGGTAAAAAACCCCGCTACGACGGCCGTTGCCGCAAGCTTGGTCTTGGTCCCGGCCCCGGACGCGCGGTGCGT
>JAJDJN010000251.1 GCA_030267245.1 Desulfovibrio sp. OttesenSCG-928-A18 | reverse complement strand
CGCGGGTGCAGGGGGCAGTAGCACTTTCGGGACTGCGTGCAATAGTCGGGCTATTCCTTTGCGTCGGGCGAAGCGGGCCCCGCCGGAGCGGGATCTCCGGCCGGGGGAGCCTCGCTTGGCGCGGCATCGGGCTGGACCGATGATTCCCCTTCGGCCGGGGCGGGCGTAGCGCCTTGCTCCATCGGCGGAGCGGACTCTTCCCTGTCCTTTTTTTCGACCTCTTCACCGCTTGCGGCATCGCCGGCCGGCTGGCCGGCTTCTGTTTTTTCCGCATCCGCAGGCGACGCCTGGGGCTGCGCAGCCCCGGAGCCGGGCTCGGATGCGCCCGGAGCATCAGGAACAGCCGTTGCCCTGCCTGCAGCGCCGGGTTCGGGCGCGCCGGAAGCGTCGGGAACAGGCACGGGCGCGCCGGAAGTGTCGGGATCAGCTGACGGCGTACCGTCAGCGTCGGAAGCAGACGGCGGCGTACCGTCAGCATCGGGAGCAGGCGGCGGTGTACCGTCGGCGTCCGGGGCGGGTGCGGAACTGCCGGGAAGATCGGGATCGGCCGCGGGCGCTGCGTCGCTACCGGGCGCTGGCGCGTCATCGCTGCCGGGTTCAGTTACAGGCGCTGCGTCAACGCGGGGTTCAGGCGCAGGCTTTGCGTCGGTATCAGGTCCGGACTCCGGAGCTGCGTCAGTATCAGGCTCGGGCGCGGGCTTGGCGTCAGTGCCTGGTGCGGGCGCGTCGGGCGCCTTGTCTCCGGAGTCCGGAAGCGCTTCTTTTGGCACCGCTCCGGCATCAGGCGCTTTTGGCACCGCTTCGACTTCAGGCGCTTTGGGCGCCGCTTCGACTTCGGGCGTCTCGGCGGGCGCGCTTTTCTCAATTCCGGCCGGTGTTTCCTGTTTGGGGGCAAAGAGTTTTTCCAGGCCCACAAGCTTCAGGGCGGAGCCCCAGATATCAGGCGCTGGTTTGTACGGCACCTGGGCGGGAGCAAGATCGGCAATGGCTGGGCAGGCCAGAAGGGCCAACTGCCGGGTTTCAATCCATTGTTCGTCCACCAGGGTCAGGCATTCGGGTTTTTTGTCCCACTTGGCAAGCTCCGAACTGCGCAAGGCGAGCACGAATTTGCCCTTTTCAGCCAGGGGCTGAGCCTCGTCAAGGGAGGCCAGCCTGGGGATGTCGGCGCCGGCATAGAAGGTGTAAGTGCCCGGATAATCGTTGAATGTTGCCGGAGTATAGCCCTGCTGGATGTAGGCGCGCATAATCAGGGCCTGTTTTTTCGGGCTCAGCACGGCGTCAAAGGTCGGGGCCACAAGCCCGGCCACGGGATAGCTGAGGATGGTGGCAAAAATGCCCAGAACCAGCAGAACTCCTTCGGGGCGTGAACTGCCAAGCCCGAACCAGAGCATGCCGGCAGCGGCAAAGATGATGGCCGCCGCAATAAAGAAACCGCTGTTGGCCGCAAAGATCCAGTTGGGCAGACCGTCAATGCCGGGCGCGGGCAACACGTCGAACAGAACCAGGGAAACAAGCACCAGCAGAACGGCGGCGACAAAAAGCAAAATCGCCATGCCGTAACGGAATAATTTGGCTTTTTTGTCCGCCAGCCCGAGAATCGCCCGGGCCATGAGCAGGCACAGGGCCGGGGCCGCAGGCAGAAAGTAAATCAGAATCTTGCCGCTGAGGGCGGAGAGCAGAAGCACCGCGGATATGACCATGGACCACAAAAAGGCGATGCCTTCTTTTTGCGGCGTGCGCGAGGCGGCGAGCCCTTCGCGCATGCCTTTGCCCATAAATCCGTTCCAGGGCAGGAAGAAGAGCAGCAGGGTCCAGGGCAGGAACATGAGCGGCAGGCGGAGCAGGTAATAGTACCAGCTCTCCTTGTGATGGAAGGTGTCGGCCGCGCGCTCCAGAACCTGCACCTTGAGCAGATCGTTGAGGATGAAATCAAGCTTGCCGGTCTGCTGGTAAATGAGGGCCAGCCAGGCACAGGAGACGATGAGTCCGGCCAATAGGCCGACATGGAAATCCAGCCGGAACAGGCGCTGCGGACAGGCCTGCCACAGGGCGAACAGGGCCGCGAACAGAACGGGCAGCGCGTACATGAGCGGCCACTTGAAATAGGGCGTGCCGCCCACAAGCACAAAGGCGCCGAGCATAAGGGCGAAAGAAAGCAAAACGCACAGGCGCAGGCGCGGCATGAGCAGGGCGAGCAGCAGCAGGATCAGCGCGGGCGGGGCCAGGGCCAGGGCCAGCGCCCCCCATTCCATGGCCAGTTCGGTGGCCTGCGGCAGCAGCTTGAACATCTGCGCCACGTCAAGGCCGATCAGGGGCGGCAACAGGCCGCAAATCAGGGCGAACAGAGAAATGACCACGCAGCGCAGCTGCTCCCTTGTGCCGCGCCATATGGCGAAAAGCACAATGGCGCACACGGGCATGGCCAGGCCGAGGGGGCCCTTGACCAGCGTGGCCAGACCGGCAAAGACAAAGGCCGTCACCATGCCGGCGAAGTTGTTTTCAGGGCTGACAAAGGCCCTGTACAAGGCAATCTGGCTGCAGATGATCAGCGCTGCAAAAAGCAGGTCCATGCGGGCGTAATGGAAGCTGCCCATAATGTACCCGGTGCTGAGCAGAATGAGCCCGGCGGCCAGATTACTGCGCTTGTCCACGCGCGCGGCCATGCTGCCAAGGCCCAGGGCCGCCCAGAGATACAAGAGGCCGGAGATGGCGACGGCCGTAAAGTGCAGCATGGGGCCGTCCGTGCGCAGCAATTCATACAATCCCCGCAGGAACCAGAAATATAAAGGCGGCTTGTCCGGATAGGGCTGCCCGTTCATTTCCAGGATCAGGCCTTTGCCGTGCTCCAGAAGGTTCTGAAAGGCGGCGGCATGCCGGATTTCGTCCGAGAACCACAGTTCACGGGCGTCCAGGGTAAAGATGGTCTGCAAAAGGAAGAACAGGCTTAAGGGGATGATCG
>JAJDJN010000250.1 GCA_030267245.1 Desulfovibrio sp. OttesenSCG-928-A18 | reverse complement strand
CTCGTGCAATATGCCGGTGGTGTGGCAAATCTCAAAGTCAATCTGTTCCAGGAAAAATATAGAATATGCCGAAACCCGGATCTGAAACCATTGCCGCTTTCGGGACAGCACCCGGCATCGGCGGCATCGCCGTGCTGCGCATCAGCGGCCCCGAGGCGTTGCGCATCCTGTCCCAACTGTTTGTGCCTGCCCCCACAGCGCGCGGCGGGCAGACGCACCCGGCTGGGGACGGGGCCGCGCAAAAAGAGGGGGCACTAGCCGCCAGCCGGGCCAGGGACATGGGGCGGCACAGCCCCTGCTTTCGTCCCCGCTACATGCATTTCGGGCATGTTCTGGACAAGAATGGAGAATTTCTTGATTCCGTGCTCGCCGTGTTCATGCCGGGGCCGCATTCCGCCACCGGCGAGGATGTGGCGGAGATACACTGCCACGGCGGGCAGGGAATCTGCGCGGCGCTGCTGGAAGCGGCCTTTGCGGCCGGCGCGCGCCACGCAGCGCCCGGCGAGTTTACCCGCCGCGCTTTTTTGAACGGGCGCATGGATCTGACCCAGGCTGAAGCCGTGGCCGAACTCATCGCATCCCCCACCCGCGAAGGCGCCCGGCTGGCTTCGGCCAAGCTGGAGGGCGCCCTGGGCGGACGGGTGCGGAGCATCAGGGAAGCGCTGGACGCCTTGCGCATCCAGATCGCCCTTGCCGTCGATTTTCCCGATGAAGACGCCGAACTGCTGGATGCGGCTGACTTTGCCCGGACCATAACCGGGACGCGCCAGGCCATCGCCCGGCTGCTGGCGTCTTTTGAGCGCGCAAGGTTGTGGCGCGAAGGGGCGCTTGCCGTTCTCGCAGGCAAGGTCAACGCGGGAAAATCCAGCCTGCTTAATGCCCTCCTGGGCAGAGAACGGGCCATAGTCTCCCCCGAGGCGGGCACCACAAGGGATTATATAGAGGAAAGCGTAAATCTGGATGGCCTCTGCCTCCGCCTGGCGGACACGGCTGGCATACGCACGGGGGGAGGCATGGTTGAAGCCGAAGGCATCCGGCGCTCCGCCGATCTTGCCGCCGGAGCTGACCTGCTGCTCTTTGTAAAAGACCTGCGCCAGGATTTTGATGCGGACGAGTGCGCTTTTCTGGAAGGGCAAAGGGATCTGCTCCAACAGGGCCGCCTGGTCCTGGTCCTCAATAAGGCGGATCTGGCCCCCGAAGCCGGGTTGGACCCTGCGGCCGCACCGGTCCCGGAGGGACGGGACGGGATGAGCGAAGACGCATCCACGCTTTTGAACAGAGCTGAAGACGCGGCCATGGCGCAAAAGCTGATGCTTGCCTCCCGGGCGGAAAAGGAGAGCGGCACGGGGCAGCCCTCTGTCATCGGAGCCCTGGCAAGCTGCCCCCGCTTTGTGGTCTCCGCCCGCACAGGGGCGGGGCTGGACCGCTTTGCCAGAGGCATACGGAATATCCTGACCGGCAGCGCCAGCCTCGAAACTGCGCCAGGCGCCGGGGGGGCGATTCCTCCGGAAGGGGACAGATGCCCTACGGACCAGGCGCCCGCCAGCTACCGGCGCCCGGCCGCGCCCGGGCTGGAGGCTCCGGAATCCGCGTCCTCAAATACGCCCGGGCGCGATATCGCGCCGAACCTGCGCCAATCCATGTTGCTGCGCGCTGCCGACCAGGAGTTGCAAGCCCTTGAACAGGCCCTGAAGCAGGGGCTGCCCCCGGATGTACTGAGCGTACACCTTGAAGCGGCTGTCGGACAGCTCGACGACGTTACCGGCAGCACCAGTACGGAAGCGCTGCTGGACAGCATTTTCTCCTCTTTCTGCATCGGCAAATAAGCAGGCGGCCATGCCTTGGGCGGCCCAATAATCCGGATATTGCATCAATGTGCCGGCAGGCCCGCTGTTCTTGCACCGCAAAAATAGCAGGCCGTCTTGGGCGCTAACCTGAGAGGCCCCGGCAAATTTCTTTGCCGGGGCCTCGAACATGTCCTCACAGGGAGTATGTGTTCAGCAGGGCTGTGCGTCTGCTCGCTTCAGGGCACTTGAACGTCGGGAATGTCCAAGTGTCCCGCTCCTTGCCTCGAGTTTTTGCCGCAGACGAGTCTTGCCCGCCCTTAAACGACTGTTTGAAGCGTAATCCGCACTATTCGCTCTGCGGCTCGGTGCTCACTGCCAGTGTGCCGCGATCCAGGCCGAAAGAGCTCAGGAAGGCGCCGCCCAGAGCAAGCAGGCGGTACTTGGCCGCGATTACGTTTTGCTGCGCCGTAACCAGCTGGATGGAAGAACTGAACAGTTCGTTCTCGGAGTCCAGCACGTCCAGCAGGGAGCGCTGGCCCACGTTGAACTGCTGCAGATACATATCCCTGGTCTTGGTGGCGTAGTCCACAGAGTTGGCATAGAAACGGGCCTGCTCCTGCGAGGAAACATATTCCGCCCAGGTGGCTTCGGTTTCTTCCGCCAGATTGTCAAGCAGGGCGGACAGTTCCTGGCGAGCCTGACGCGCGCGGGCTTTGTCGCCCTTGACGTTGTACCAGTCGTAGCCGCCGTTGAAGAGGTTCCAGTTCGCATGCAGCATGACCGATACGCCGCCCTGGTCCGAATCGGAAGAGGTCGGACGATAAGAATAGGTCGGACCCGCTTCCAGGTAAATGGTCGGATGGAAGGGAGCCTTGTCCAGATCGGTCTGGGCGTCCGCAGTGGTGATATCAGCCTGCAGGGCCCTGATCTTCAGGTTGCCGGTCTGGCTGCTGGCAAGGGCGGCTTCCAGGCTGGGGTAAGCGCCTGCCGGGCTGGCGGGAACTTCGATTTGGCCGGCGTCCTTGCCGGTGAGCCGCTTGTAGTTGGCCATGGCCACTTCAAGAGCGGCGCGGCTTTCCGCAAGGGAGGCCTCGGTACGGGCAAGACGGCTCTGAGTCTGGGAAACGTCTGCCATGGTCGTCGCGCCGGAACGCTGGCGCGCATGCTGGGAATTCAGGATTTTTCTGTGGTTGGCC
>JAJDJN010000025.1 GCA_030267245.1 Desulfovibrio sp. OttesenSCG-928-A18 | reverse complement strand
AAGTATTTCACCGCGCCGGGGTGATAGGGCACGGAGTTGCCTTCAAGCATGTTTTCCGGGGTAAGCTCGGCAAGGGCCGGATGCAGTTTTTTGAATTCATCCAGGTTCTCGAACACGGCCTTGACGATCTGGTAGGCGGTTTCGTCGGAGAGCTTGGCGCTGGTAAGCAGGGTGGCGCGGGGGCCGAAGGTCTTAACGTCCGCGTCCGTGCCGGTGTACATGCCGCCGGGGATGATCGCTTCGGGGTAGAAGGGATATTTTTTCATGAAGGCTTCCACCCTGGGGCCGGTAACCGGCACCACGTGCGATTTGCAGGTGGTGGCCGCTTCCTTGATGGAGCCGTTGGGATGCCCGACAACATAGACATAGGCGTCAATCTTGTTGTCGCACAGGGCGCCGGCCATTTCCGCCGGCTTGAGGTCCGTGGCCAGCTTGAAGGTGGCCGGGGTCCAGCCGTATTCCTTCATAAGCAACTCGAGGGTGTTGCGGTTGCCGGACCCGGGGTCACCCAGGTTCATGCGCTTGCCGGGCAGATCTTCAAAGGTGCTGATGCCCGAGTCGTCGCGGGCCACAAGGGTGAAGGCTTCGGACTGCAGGGAGAACAGCGCCCGCAGTTCCTTGTCCGCGCCGGCCTTTTCGAACTGTTCCGTACCGGTGTAGGCATAGTATTGCGTGTCGGACTGCACGATGCCCAGGGACAGATCGCCCGAGCGGATGGCGTTGACGTTAAAGACCGACGCGCCGGTTGATTCCACGGTGCAACGCAGGCCGTGGTCTTTGCGGCCCTTGTTCACCAGACGGCAGATGGCGCCGCCCACGGGATAGTATACGCCGGTGATGCCGCCGGTGCCGATGGTCACGAACTGATCGGCCGCTTTGGCTGATTCAAAACCCGGCACGGCCAGCAGGGCTCCCAGACCGAGAGCGACGACAACACGTTTGAAAAACAGAGTGCATTGCATCAGCGATACTCCTGATAAGGATAAAGGTGGGGGTGACACCGTTGGACCAGAGAGGAGAAGTTCTGATAAAACAGGCAAACCAGGTCATTCTCCCGCGTGTGCTGGACAATACGCTATTTTTCGCGCTTTTTCCATAAAAGATATGGCCGCATTTCAGATCCCGGGCAGAAACTGTACCCATAGCGAGCGCTTGCGGGGGCCGTCCCATTCGCAAAAATATACCCCCTGCCAGGTGCCGAGGCGGATCTCGCCGTCTTCAACAGGCAGCAGGCAATGGGGGCCGAAGAGACTGGTTTTGATATGCGCGTCGCTGTTGCCCTCCGCATGCCTGAACTCGGGCAGACGCGGCACCAGTCTGTTCATGAAAAAACGCATGTCGCGGGCCACGTCCGGGTCGGCGTTCTCGTTGATGGTCAGGGCGGCGGTGCTGTGCGGACAGTATACGAACAGGGCGCCCGATTGCCAGCCCTGTTCACGAACAAGGCCGCGCAGTTCGCCGGTAATGGCGATGAGCTCTTCACGCTGGCCCGAACGTATGTTCAGCGTTTGCATGCCGCCTCCTTGGCAGAGAACAAAACTGTTCGCCGGCTCCGGCCCTGACTATTTCGCCATAGCGCCGGGCGTTGGTTTTCAGGCCTCCGTCCAGCAAGTCATACAGGCGGCGCGGGAGCATGTGCACCATTTTTTCCACCCTGGCCCGCCGTGCGCCGCGCAAAAAGCAAAATGCGGCAATGGCCGCGCCTAGCCCGAGCAGCACCGCAAGAACGGGCGAGCGCAAAAGCGCGACTACAGGAGCTGCCACGGCCAGACCGGCAAGGCCGGCCATGGTCAGGGGAGAAACGCGCTCATTGCAGAATTCCATGGCCGCCTGGGTGAATTCTTCTTTGGACGGCATCTGAAAACTGCTGTCAGCGGAGGAAAGGACAGCCGCGCTGTGCTTTTCGTCCAGCCCCTTTTCCTGCAGCCAGGACAGAGCCTGGGCGCGCATTTCCGCCGCAGCGGCATGATAGGCGGCGTTGCCCTCGTCAAAAAATTCCCGCAGGATATCGGCCGCGCATTCCTTGATGTTCACCATGCCAGCGACCTTGTAGCGGGAAAGGTCAAGCGCCCCCCTGCCAAGGCGCATGAATAGCGGCCCGGCCGAAGCGACCCCGGATTCAAGGGCGCTGGTGGCGGAGTTCTTCAGCGCCCGGGTATTGCCCCGATCCCTGGACAGTTCGTGCCCGATGCTGCCTGAAACGCGGCGAAAGGCGTTTTCCATACGTGTGTTGAAATCAGCCTCAGAAAAAGATGGAGTCCAATCCATATGCTCCTCCTGCCGTTTTCAAAAAACGTCGCTAGACTGAATATTGCACCAACGCCAGCACATCCGCTGTTTTTGTATCGAAAGAACAGGATGTTGCACTAAATGTTACTGCGTATGGCCGCTTTGCAAATTGTAAAAAGCTCTTTTCTGGTATGCGCTCAAACCCGAAACGGATTTTGAGCTAAAGGCACGCTACGCTGCTCGCTTGCGGGCCGCTTGCTGCCGCAAGCGGCCACCCGGATGCCTCGGGCGGCAAAGCATTGCAAAATACTCTGCCGGATGGCCGCTGTCAGGGCTTGTCCTTTTCCCGCAGTTGCAGCCCCAGTTCGCGCAGTTGTTTGTTGCCGACCGCCGAAGGGGCTTCGGTAAGCAGACAGGTGGCCTTCTGGGTTTTGGGAAAGGCGATGACGTCGCGGATCGATTCCGCGCCGGCCAGGAGCATGACCATCCTGTCCAGGCCGAAGGCGATGCCCCCGTGCGGAGGCGCGCCCATTTCAAGGGCCTGGGTGAGAAAGCCGAACTGCCGCTCCGCTTCCTCTTCGGAAAAGCCCAGGGCGGCGAACATGCCGCGCTGGACCTGCGCGCTGTGGTTGCGGATGGAGCCGCCGCCGAGTTCCGTGCCGTTTAGCACCATGTCATAGGCCCGGGCCAGAGCCCTGGCCGGGTCGGCCAGCAATTGCTCCGGGGTCGCATTTTTTGGCGAGGTGAAGGGGTGGTGGCAGGCCGCGTAGCGCTTTTCCTCCTCGTCATATTCAAAGAGGGGGAAATCCGTGACCCAGAGAAAGTTGAAGGCCTCCTTATCCGCCAGGCCGAGCTGTTCGCCCAGTTTGACGCGCAGGTTGCCGAGGGCGGCATTGACCATGTCCGGAGCGCCGGCCTGGAAAAATACGATGTCGCCGGCTTCCAGGCCCAGGCATTGGGTGAGCCCGGCGCGTTCTTCCTCGGACAGAAATTTGGCGATGGGCGACTGCCATTCGTGCTGCCCGTCCGGCGCTCCTTCCTGCCTGCGGATTTTAATCCAGGCCAGGCCCTGGGCTCCGTATATGCGCACGAATTCGGTCCACTCGTCAATTTCCTTGCGGCTCATGCCCTCGCCGCCGGGCACGCGCATGGCCTTGACCAGTTCGGCGCTGGCAAAAAGCCGGAAGCCCGAGCCGCTGACGATATCCGTGACGTTTTTCAGACGCAGGTCAAAGCGGGTGTCCGGCTTGTCCACGCCATAATCGCGCATGGCCTCGGCAAAGGTCATGCGCGGAAAGGGCAGGGGGATGTTCTTGCCCAGAGCGTCTTTCATGACCCTGGCCATAAGCCCCTCGGCCATGGTCATGACCGTTTCTTCGTCTACAAAGGACATCTCGATGTCCACCTGGGTGAACTCCGGCTGCCGGTCCGCGCGCAGATCCTCGTCCCGGAAGCAGCGGGCGATCTGGAAGTAACGGTCCAGGCCGCTGATCATGAGCAGTTGCTTGAACAATTGCGGGCTCTGGGGCAGGGCGTAGAATTCGCCCTGGTTCACCCGGCTGGGCACCAGAAAATCCCGCGCCCCTTCGGGGGTGGACTTGGTCAGAAAGGGGGTTTCCACCTCCACAAAACCCAGTTCGTCTAGATAGCGGCGCACGGCTTGGGCGACGCTGTGGCGCAGCATGAGGTTGCGGGTCATGCGCGGCCTGCGCAAGTCCAGATAGCGGTACTGCAGGCGCAGGTTCTCGCCCGGATCAATCCGGTCTTCAATAATGAAGGGGGGGGTTTTGGAGGTGTTGAGCAGCTTCCAGGAGCGGACAACAACTTCAATTTCCCCGGTGGGCATGTTGGGATTGGCCATGCCTTCCGGGCGCGCCCGCACATAGCCGTCCAGGGCGATGACGTATTCGCCGCGCAGGATGTGCGCGGCTTCGTGAGCCGCAGGAGCCACCTCCGGAATGAACACGACCTGGGTAAGCCCCGTGCGATCGCGCAGATCCACAAAGATGAGGCCGCCATGATCCCTGCGGAACTGTACCCAGCCCGACAGGCGCACCTCATGCCCCAGGTTGGTGGCGTTCAGTTCCCCGCAGCAATGGGTGCGCGTAAAGCCGTCCAGAGGGACAATATGGCGTTGGTGTTCCTGCTGCAGATCCGTGTTTTGCGTTTCGCTGCTCATGGGCTGTCCTGAGAGTTAAGTTGGCGTGTGTATAATGATCAGACCTGCGCGCCGCCCTTGCGGTGGCGCTGCTGCTTTTGCTCATAACGAATTTCCGCCCAGTCGGCCAGACTTGCCAGGGGAATGTTTACCTGCTCGCCGCTGTCCATGTGCTTGACCACCATGCTTTGGGCGGCGATTTCGGCTTCGCCCAGCATGAGGCAGTATTCCGCCTGCAGCCGCGAGGCTTGCCTGAGCTGGCTTTTCAGGCTTCTGCCCTCAAAGGACATTTCTCCGGAAAGACCGGCCCGGCGCAGGGTCTGCGCGGCCAGCACCGCCCTGTCCGCCGCGCTTTTGTCCAGAACGGCAAGGTAGAAGTCAGGCCGGTCCGGAGCCGCCTGAGCGGCTGGATCCAGCCGCATCTGCTCGCGCAGCATCATGGCCAGCCGCTCCATGCCGCAGGCAAAGCCGATGCCGGGAACGTCCGGACCGCCGAGGTCCTGAACCAGCCCGTCATAGCGGCCGCCGCCGGCAACCGAGCCCTGAGCGCCGATGCTTGTGGAAACCACTTCAAAAGTTGTGCGCGTATAATAGTCAAGACCGCGCACCAGCCTGGGGTTGAGGGTGTAGTCCACCCCCTCCTTGTCCAGCAGGCCGAGCACGGTGTTGAAATGTTCGTCGCAGCCGGAGCAGAGGTGCTCGCGGATGGCGGGCGCATCCCGGGTCTGCTCCCTGCATGACGGCACTTTGCAGTCAAGGACGCGCATGGGGCTTGTTTCCATGCGCCGCCTGCAGTCTTCGCAAAGACTTTCGGGGTCTATGCGGCGCAAAAAAGCGGTGAGCAGCTTTTTATAGCCGGGACGGCACTGGCGGCAGCCCAGAGAATTGATTTCGGGCCGCAGTTCGCTAAGGCCGATTTCGTTCAGAAAAAACATGAGCATGAGAATGACTTCCGCGTCCAGCTGCGGTTCGTGCACGCCGAGGCATTCACAGTTGAGCTGGTGAAACTGGCGCATGCGCCCTTTTTGCGGGCGCTCATAGCGGAACATGGGGCCGCAGGTGAAGAACTTGCTCACGCTTTCGCGCGCGTGGCAGCTGTTTTCGATGTAGGAACGCATGACCCCGGCCGTGGCTTCCGGACGCAGGGTCAAAGAGCGCCCCTTGCGATCCGGGAAGGTGTACATTTCTTTTTGTACCACGTCGGTTTCCGTGCCGATGGAGCGCTGAAACAATTCGGTATGCTCCATGATCGGGGTGCGCAGTTCCCCGTAGCCGTAAGCGCCGAACACGCGGCGGGCCGTATTTTCCATGAAGGTATAAATGCGGCTTTCGTCGGGATAGAGGTCGGCAAAGCCTTTGACAGTGCTCAGAGTAGTCATGGGACAAGGTCCTTCAGGTCCGGAAAGATAACGCGGGTTGGGGTAAGCGACACGGTCCGGCATGCTGCCGGCGGCACCGGGCCATGCCGGTACGCTGACCGTGCCTGCGAACTTGCTGAAGGCAAGGACGCCGCAAGCCGGGGCCGTAAAAGAGAGGCAGCATAGTCCATGCAGAAGTGATTGTCAAAACGGGGGAAAAGAGCAAAAAGGGCGCTTCGCATCCGGGCCGGCGGCCAAAGGGGTTCCGCCCTTTGGATACCCCGCCAAAGGGGCTCAGCCCCTTTGGAATCCCGGCCAAAGGGGCTCTGCCCCTTTGGATTCCCCGCAAGGGGCATGATGCCCCTTGACCCCCCATATGGTCGGGGCGTGTTTGTGAATACAAGGAAGCGCCGCCCTGCCGGAGGAGCCCGGAGGGCGGCCGGCATGTAATTATCCCGGGGGGGCCGGCATGAAATTTAGGGGCTATGCCTTGCCGCCGGACTGCTTTTGCGCATAGGCCGCGAGTTTGGCGGCTTCTTCAAAGTCCGGAGACAGGGAAAGGGCGCGTTCGCCGCATTTGCGGGCCTTGTCCCATTCCTTGCGGTCCAGGTACAGGCGGCCGAGATTGAACCAGAGGTTCGAGTCCGCGGATTCCAGCTCCAGAGCGTGCAGAAAATGCTTTTCCGCCTTGTCAAACTGGGACATTTTGCGAAAAGCGATGCCGAGCCGGTTGAAAAGATGGGCCGAAGGCTCCAGTAAGGCCGCCTTGCCCAGATAGTGCGCGGCGTCCTCATACAAACCGGCGTACATGAAGCATTCGCCGGCGTCCGAAGCCAGGGCGGGGTCGTCTTCATATTCTCCGGTGATTCCGGCCAGGGTTTTCCGGGCCTCGTCCAGAGCGCCTTTTTCCAGCTCTTCCCTGGCTTTGGCCAGTTCGGACGCCTTTTTCTCCTGATGTTTGCGGATGGCGTCTTCGGTGGAAACGAGTTGCAGGGCCTCGATGAGCTCGTTCATGAGCTCCATGAGCGCGCCTTCCTGTCCGGGGGTATAGGTGATGGCAAGGGGAAAAATCTTTGAGATCTCCCTGTCGTAGCGCAGAGCATCACAACTGTTGCGCAGCAGGGTGATGAATTCGTCACTTTCGTTGCGCATCATGGGTACGCGCCCGAACAACCTCGCGCCGTCGCGAACCGCGGTTGCGGCGGAAATGTGTCTTCCTTGCTTGAGGTCCGAGGAAACCCTGCTCAACGCGCGGCGGGCACTGGTCAGTTCTTGCGACATGGCTCTTCCCTGGGCTTGGTTGGCGAAGTAAAAAATGTGCCCCAGTTGCCGGCCCGCGTCAAGACTTATCCCGGAAATTCTACGAGCAGTACGCCCTCGGCGCTCAAATGGCCGCCATACCTTTGACCGCGGCAAGCACTTTATGCTTGCAATATCCGACCCGGGACTCCCCGCCCAAGGACAGCGGCCGCCTGTGGCCGCGAACATGGGGCCAGCACACGGGGCGTCATGCCCCTGCCGGAACGCATACGGGCGGAAAGTCAGATACTTTCCGCCCGCATTTTTCATCTGTCCCAGGCTCGCCGCGATTTTGCCGCGCAAGCGCGGGCCGGGCGGCTTTGCAGCAGGAGCTTATTTAGAAACAGCCCCCAGACAGGATCAGGACTTTTTC
The DNA here is from genome assembly GCA_030267245.1 of Desulfovibrio sp. OttesenSCG-928-A18. Taxonomy (GTDB): domain Bacteria; phylum Desulfobacterota; class Desulfovibrionia; order Desulfovibrionales; family Desulfovibrionaceae; genus Frigididesulfovibrio. The sequence continues at coordinate 8,946 of JAJDJN010000025.1, read as the reverse complement.
TTGATTACGTCTTCGGCAAGCTGCTGCGGCAGCCGCTCGTAGTGGTGGAACTGCATGGTGAAGTTGGCGCGTCCCTGCGTTTTTGAGCGCAGATCCGTGGCATAGCCGAACATCTCGGACAAGGGCACCTGCGCGCGCACGCTCTGCGAACCCACCCTGGCCTCCATGCTCTGCACCCGGCCCCGGCGGCTGTTCAAATCGCCCATGACCTCACCCACATAGTCGTCAGGGGTGACCACCTCAACATCCATGATCGGCTCAAGGATAATGGGGCCGGCCTTGGACAGGGCTTCCTTGATGGCCATGGAACCGGCGACATAAAAGGCCTGCTCCGAAGAGTCCACATCGTGGTAGGAGCCGAAGACCAGGTTCACCTTTACGTCCACAGTGGGGAAGCCGGCCAGAACGCCGCTCTTCAGCGCGTCCTGGATGCCCTTGTCCACAGGCGGGATATACTCTTTGGGAATGACGCCGCCCGTGATGCTGTTGACGAATTCGTAGCCCTTTTCGGGGTTCGGCTCGATTTCGATGACAACATGGCCGTACTGTCCGCGTCCGCCGGACTGCTTGGCGTGCTTGAGGTCGGCCTTGGACGCCCTGGAAATGGTTTCGCGGTAGGCCACCTGGGGTTTGCCCACATTGGCGTTGACGCTGAACTCTCTGGTCAGGCGATCGACAATGATTTCAAGGTGCAGTTCGCCCATGCCGGCGATCAGGGTCTGGCCGGTTTCGTCATCGCTCTTCACGCGGAAAGAGGGGTCCTCTTTGGCCAGCTTGCTCAGGGCTGCGGAAAGGGCGTCCCGGTCGGCCTTGGTCTTGGGTTCAATGGCCACTTCAATGACCGGCTCCGGAATATCCAGTGACTCCAGAAGCACGGGGCGGCCCATGTCGCACAGGGTGTCGCCCGTGGAAACCTGCTTCAGGCCCACAACGGCGACGATATCTCCCGCTCCGGCCCATTTGATTTCCTCACGCTTGTTGGCGTGCATCTGCAGCAAACGGCCGATACGTTCCTTTCTGCCGGTATTGGCGTTGAGCACAGTCTGGCCGGATTCAATGGTGCCGGAATAAATGCGGAAAAAGGACAGGTGCCCGATATAGGGGTCGGAAAAAAGCTTGAACACCAGCCCGGCCAAAGGTTCCTTGTCATCCGCGTGGCAGATGACGATCTTTCCTTCGTCATTGGGGTCGGAAGCTTCCATCTGGGGAATATCCAGGGGGGAAGGCAGATAATTCACAACAGCGTCCAGCAGGGGCTGCACGCCCATGTTGCGAAAGGCCGAGCCGCACAGGACCGGCACAATGTTCTGGGCAATGGTGGCCTTGCGGATGCAGGAATGTATTTCATCCTCGGTCAGGGCCTCGCCGCCAAGGTATTTTTCCAGCAGGGCCTCATCCTCTTCGGCAACCGCGTCAAGCAGAACGGCGCGTTGCTGTTCGAAATCGGCCTTCATGCTGTCCGGGATGTCGATTACGTTGAATTCCGCTCCCTTGCTGGCCTTGTCAAAGACAATGGCCTTGGCGGTGATCAGGTCGACCACGCCTTCGAAGTGGTCCTCGTTGCCGATGGGGATTTGCAGGGAAACGGGCTTGGCCTTCAGCCGGTCCCGGATCATGTCCACGCAGCGCTGGTAATTTGCACCTATCCTGTCCATCTTGTTGACAAAACAGACGCGGGGCACCCCATAGCGGTTTGCCTGCCGCCAGACTGTTTCCGACTGCGGCTCCACCCCGGCAACAGCGTCGAATACGGCCACGGCCCCGTCCAGCACGCGCAGGGAGCGCTCGACTTCCATGGTAAAATCCACGTGTCCCGGGGTATCGATAATGTTCAGGCGATGCCCGCGCCAGAAACAGGTGGTGGCGGCCGAGGTGATGGTGATGCCGCGCTCCTGTTCCTGCGCCATCCAGTCCATGGTGGCTTCGCCTTCGTGCGTTTCGCCGATTTTGTGCGAAACGCCGGTATAGAACAAAATACGTTCGGTTGTGGTGGTTTTTCCGGCGTCAATGTGGGCCATGATGCCGAAGTTTCTCTGTTCAGTAAGGGGGGTTTGTCTCGACACGGTACCTACTCCAACTCAAGGCTGTCTTCAAAAGAAGTGTATGGTTTCCCTGCTGCGCATGCCCAGGCACGCCCGGAAGAGAAAAGGAAAATCGCCCCGCAACAACACGCGCAAACCCGGCTGTGCCGGGTTTGTTGCCGTTTACCGCCGGCAAGGCCATGCTGCCGGGGAAAAGGAATGCTCAGCCGCCTGTTTACCAGCGGTAGTGGGCAAAGGCTTTGTTCGCTTCGGCCATGCGGTGCGTGTCTTCACGTTTTTTTACAGCGCCGCCGCGGCCGTTGTAGGCATCAAGCAACTCGGAAGTGAGCTTGTTAATCATGCTTTTTTCGCCCCTGGCCCGGGCATAATTGATCAGCCAGCGTATGGACAGGGAAACCTGCCGATCGGGCCGCACTTCCATGGGCACCTGATAGGTTGCGCCGCCTACCCGGCGGGCCTTTACTTCCAGGTGCGGCTTGACGTTTTCCAGTGCTTTTTCAAAAGCGCGCAGGGGCTCTTCACTGGCTTTCTCGCCAAGCTGGGCAAGGGCGGCATAAAAAATTTTTTCAGCCACGCCTTTTTTGCCGTTATACATCAATCTGTTGATGAAACGGGCGGCAAGGCGGCTGTTGTAAATCGGATCCGGCAGGACTTCTCTTCTGGGAATCGGACCTTTACGCGGCATGGAAACACTCCTTACAGATTACTTGCGCCGGCATTACTTGGGGCGCTTGGCGCCGTATTTGGAACGGCTCTTGCGACGATCAGCGACACCGGCGGTATCGAGGGTGCCGCGCACGATATGGTAACGCACGCCCGGCAAGTCCTTGACGCGGCCGCCGCGGATCATGACCACGGAGTGCTCCTGGAGGTTGTGGCCTTCACCCGGGATGTAGGCGGTAACTTCCATGCCGTTGGTCAGACGCACGCGGGCGACTTTACGCAGGGCCGAGTTCGGTTTTTTGGGCGTGGTGGTATACACGCGGGTGCACACGCCGCGCCGCTGGGGGCAGGCCTGAAGTGCCGGAGTCTTTTTCCGCTTCAGGATTGCTTTGCGCTCTTTGCGAATGAGCTGATTTATGGTGGGCATGCTGCTCCTCCGGTACGTATTTTCTGAAAAACAAAACGGAACAGGACAAAGCCTGCTTCTGTCGAGCAGGCTTAAATAGTCCACGCGCGGCAAAGTGTCAAGCCCCGCCCGGCCCGCATTTTGTTGCATGGGTGAAATGCCGCCGGCTGCCAAAGGGGCAGGCCCTTTGGAATCCTCGCCAGGGAGCTTGGCCCGGGAGTTGTTGACACCATGGGCAATTTTGTTCTCTGGCAAGGAAGAAGACCTTTTTATGCCGGGAGTGTACCCTTGTGGGACGACCGGAATAAAAAGGTCTTCTGACGCGGGCGAAGGACAAAAGGGCCCTGGTGTTATTAACAGGCTCTAGCGCAGGCTTTCCATGACCTTGCGCAGTTCCTGGGCCATGGAGGCCAGTTCCTGCACCGCCTGCGAACTCTGGGTGATGCCGTCCGTGGTTTCGGCCACGATATGATTGATCTCCTCAATGGCCCGGCTGATTTCTTCGGAGGTGGCGCTTTGTTCTTCAGCGGCGGTTGCGATGGAAGCCACTACAGAAGAGTTGGCCGCAGCCAGGTGGACGATTTCCGCCAGGGCGTCGCCGGAGGAACGGGCCAGTTCGGTGGCTTCAGCGACGCCTTTGGCGGAGTTTTCCATCTCTTCGATATTTTTACGGGTGGATTGCTGTATGGCGCTGATGTTGCTGCCCACTTCCTGGGTGGCGCTCATGGTTTTTTCCGCAAGCTTGCGAACTTCATCCGCCACAACGGCAAAGCCCCGTCCGGCTTCGCCGGCGCGCGCGGCTTCAATGGCCGCGTTCAGGGCAAGCAGGTTCGTCTGATCCGCGATATCTGAGATCACGTTCATCACCCCGCCGATACTCTCGGCCTGCTCCCCGAGGCCCTGCATGTTCTGCTGCATGGCCTTGGTCACCGTGTTGACGGCATTGATCGAAGAAACCACCTTGTTGACCAGGCTGGCTCCGCCTTCGGCTTTTTCCCTGGTGCCTTCGCTCTGTTCCGAGGCCTTGCCCGCGTTCTGGGCGACTTCAAGCACGGTGGAATTCATTTCGGTCATGGCGCTGGCGGTGGATTCCACACGGCTGCGCTGCACGTCCGCGCCACGGGAGATCTGTTCAACCTGGGCGGCGATTTCCTCCGAGGCCGCGGCAACGCGGTCGGCTATTTCCGAGGCCCGGGCCGTAACTTGCAGGATTGTGGCCTGTCTTCTCTTGATCTCGGTCAGGTCCGTGAGGATTTCCATGTAGCCGGCCACGCCGCCCTTGCTGTTAAAGTGAGGTATGGCGGTTACTCCCACTTCCATCTGTTTGCCCTGGGGACGAATGCTGGTTTCACCCGTTACGGCATGCTTTTCGGACATGGCCCTTTTGCCGAAACAGGCCGCGTTGTTGCAGCTGTCCGAGGAAAGGTGCTTGTCACAGGTCTCGTTGCTATAGTCGGACCCGAGAACGGACTGCGCCACCTTGTTCAGGAAAAGGATTCGCATTTTTTCGTCGCAGTTCATAATCGGCAGGGGCATGCTGTCTATTACGCCCGTGTAGGCATCGCTGACCACATTGAAAGAGATGGCCAGGTCGCTGAAGGCGCCCTGAAAGTGTTTTGAATCCAGCCGGCTCCGCAGATTGCCGGTCAGAATGTTTTCTGAAAGCGTCGTGGCTTCTTCCATGACATTTTGCAGCACCACCGGGATTTCCCGCATGGCGGCAACGGTTGCGCCTATTTCACCGCCTTCGCGCACCTTCAACTCATGTTTGAAGTTCCCCCGGGCAATGGCGCCCGCAAAGGAAGACAGGGCCCGGAGCACCGAGATCAGCCCGATGACGATGAACACGGCCACTGCAATGCCGAGGACAATGCCGCCCCCGCTGACGCCCATCATCATCTTTTGCGCCCTGGCGTTGTCCGTGTGCACCTGCTTGCCCATGCTCTCCATGTGCCCGCTCACTTCAAGGTTCAGGGCATGGGTGGTTGCGCTCTGCGCCTGCATGGCGCTTTGCAGGCCTGAAAGGTCGTTCTGCACTTCGATGCCAAGTGCGGTCATGGTTTTGAAGGAACTGCGCAGCTTGCCAAAGGAGTCGCTCAGGACGGCGTACAATTGCACGGCTTCGGTGCTTTGCATATCCCGCCTGAGCATTGTCAGGGCCTTTTCCATGTTGACGAAGTTTTCATCGGTGCGTTTGGCGTCGTTTCCGTCAAGGGATTCGGCAAAACGGCTTATGCTCGAGCGGGCCGCCGCAAGATCGTTCCATACGTCGTTAATGCTGACCAGGGCGGAAACACTGTCGTACTGTTCCGCATAACCGGCCGTTTTGCGCAGTTCTTCCATCAGGCCGCGTGCGGCGGGCTGCACGGTCTTCTGGTACATGGCGTCCGCATCGAGCACTCCTGTCTGGATTTCCCCCAGCTTGCCCCGGAAGGCCTCAATGCTTTTTAACAGAAGGGCCAGCTTATCCAGTCTGCTCGGGTCAATGGCCAGAGACTGCGCCTGGCGCAGTTTTTCAAGGGCCACTTCCACAGCTTCCAGCGAGAGCTTCATGTGCTCCTGTTCCTTGGTGGACACAAAACTGTACAGTTCAGTAGAAGCCTGGAACATGGCGCTTTCAAGGTCGCTCAGGTTGATGCTGAATTTGGCCAGGCGTTCATACTCGTCAAACTGGGCCGCCGAGTTTTCAGTTGCCCTGTAGCCGAGCACGGCAACGCCGGCCAGCAACAGGGACATGACGACAAAGCCGCTGATAATTTTTATTTTTGTTGTCATGGCCAGCTTTCCTCCCAGATCACACTGGATTACTGAATACTATTTCATCAAATTGACACTGGAGCAGATTAAGCTTGAGATTCATCGCTTAACGGCGGGCAAAGCCCGGCTGCGACAAAATCTATTATAAAAAAGCGCTCAGGTGGCGACACCCAGGAAAGCGCTTGCCGTCATGCTCATCATGCGGGTGGAAACAGGGCCGGGGGGCGTCCCGCATACTATGAACATGTTTACACTATATACGGTAAAGAAAGTGTTTTGGCAATTGCTGTCACCGCCGAAAACGATGACGCTGTATGCGTCCTCATGCGCTGAAGAGACTGTTGAACAAGAGTTTTGTTTTTTGCAGACCATTATATTTTACAGCAGAAATCACGAAAGCTTTCTGCCTGTTCCGTAGTAACGTGAGCTTACGGACGCCGTCAGAGCCGCCGGGAAAAACCATAAAAAAAGGGAGGCGGGGCATGCTCGTTATAAATATGCCACGCCTCCTGAAAGCACGGTTTTGCGTACGTCTGTCTTTTTTACAGATAAAACGCCAGCCAGAATATCCGGGATCAGGCCCGGGCGGAATCCGCGGCGCATTTGTCGATAAGCGCCTGGCCCAGCATTTTGCCCATTTCCGCGCATTGGGCCAATGCTTCATGACCGGGCACGTATTTGTTTTTGACCGCTTCCACCGGAAGCTCCATGCCCATATCCGACAGACTCTGGCTGATGGCGTTCACGCACTCGCCAGACCAGCCGAAGGAGCCGAAGGCGCCGCCGATCCTGTTTTTCGGCCGCAGCCCCTTCATATAGGCAAGCATGGCCGCCACATGGGGCAGTATACCGTTATTGTGGGTGGGCGAGCCCACAATAACCAGCCCGCAACGGGCAAGTTCCGTCATGACCCGGCTGTGGTGGTTGTGCTTCAGATCCATGATGCGCGATTCCACCCCGACGCTCCGCAGGCCCTCGGCAATGGCATAGGCCATTTTTTCCGTGCTGTGCCACATGGTGTCGTATATGATTACCGCGCGTTTCTGCGTTTTTTGCTCGGCATAACGCCGGTAGGCGGCAAGGGCGTATTCCGCTTCCTTTTTGCCCCGGAAGATGAGCCCGTGATCCGGAGCGATCATGTCGATGTCCATGCCGGCCGCCTCTATCATGTCCAGAACCTTGAGCACCTGCGGGGAATAGGGCAGGACGATGTTGTGGTAATATTCCGTCATTGCGTGCTCGACCACGGCGCGGTCCAGTTCGTCGGAAAAGCGCTCGGTGGAGGCAATGTTCTGGCCGAAGGCGTCATTGCTGATCAGTAGTCTGTCTTCGGGGATATAGGAGAACATGCTGTCGGGCCAGTGCAGCATGCGTGTTTCCAAAAAGCATACGCTGCGTTTGCCGATGGAGATGCTGTCACCGCTTTTGACCACTTTTATGGGCCACTGCTCCCAGTCCTTGAAGTGGGCTTCAATGGCCTTTTGTCCCATGGGCGAGCAGATAACCGCTTCCGGCCGGCACATGGCGATGAGTTGGGGCAGGCTTCCGGAATGATCCAGTTCCACATGGTTGACAACAATGTAGTCTATGTCGGCCGGGTCCATAAGTTTGGACAGGCGGCAGAGCATGGTCGGGGTGAATTCATGCTTGACCGTGTCAAAGAGCACGTTTTTTTCGTCTTTGACCACATAGCAGTTATAGGTGGTGCCCTGCGGGGACAGGGAATAGCCGTGAAAATCGCGGCTTTCAAAATCAACAGCCCCTACCCAGAATATGTCTTTTTTGATTTCAACTGGTTGCATCATATCTCTCCTTATGCGCAAGGCACAAGCGCATACAGTTTCACGCGGCGTGGCGTCAATAAAAAAAGCCTCCCGCCGGATGCCGAAAACGGGAAGCTGTCTGTCCTGCCCTTGCCGCCCGGTGGGCGGCACGGGCAGGGGGATAACAGGTTCTGATGTTGCGTCAAGGAAGACTGGATTTAGTTGTCGGGTTCGAAATCTTCTTTGCCGGCGCCGCAAACGGGGCAGACCCAGTCCGAGGGCAAGTCTTCGAATTTCGTGCCGGGCGCGATGTTCTGATCCGGGTCGCCGTCAGCGGGGTCATATACATAGCCGCAAAGTTTACATACGTATTTTTGCATAAAATATTCCTCCGGGCATTTCGTTGAAATGCTCTGACAGCCCGTTGGAAAACGGGCCGCGTGCGCCGGGATGGCGCACAGGACAATTGAAGCGCTCTTTGTGTTTCAATTGTCCGAACAGCCTGGCGAAACCAGGTTTTTGTCAAGCCGCGTTGAAAAAGTACGAAAAGTGCCTTTTCGACGTTCTGCCAAAGCGGCGCTTAGGCTCCAGCCTTCCAATGCCCGTGCAGGTTGCAGTATTCACGGGCGGCCACGTTTTTCGCTCCGGCAATGCAGAACTCGGCTTCGGGCGCTTCGCCGGGCTGGAGAAAGCGCGTATAGGACACGCCGTCGGCTACCAGTTCAATCCACTGAATCCAGTGGGCTGCTTCCATGGGGTGGGGCACGGAGCCGACTTTGACCTTGTATCCGGTAGCTGTTTTTTCAATTACCGGAACGTGTTTTTCCTTGGCGCCGTCGCTGGTGCCTTCCTTCATATACTTCATGGGCTGTCCGCAGCAGACAAGCTCGCCCTGTCCGGCATGCATCACTTCAACGATGTTTGAGCAAAGCTCGCATTTGTACAATTCCAGTTGTCCTGCCATGAGATTCTCCTCTTGTATGCGGTCTGTTTATGCTTGATTGCCAGCAGACCGCAAAAGCAGATTGGGGTCAATTATAAAAACGAGAATATCTCCTGATAAGGGAGGGGGCAAGCTAAATCTGTCCGAAAGCGTTTTTTATCGCCGCCACGATGCAGGAAATTATATTCTTTCAATAAAGGAGCCGTTAAAGGCGATGTCGATAACTTCGTACTGGATTTTTCCCCTGGGAACATCCACGGTCACCTCATCGCCCACTTCCTTGCCCAGAAGTGCCCTGCCCACGGGGGAGAACACGGAAATGGCCCCTCTGTCCCTGGGGATGAAATCGGTTTCATCCGGTCCGACCAGGGT
>JAJDJN010000249.1 GCA_030267245.1 Desulfovibrio sp. OttesenSCG-928-A18 | reverse complement strand
CAAAAAAACCATTAATCAGTGCTTCCCAAGGTTTCGGACCCTTGCGCGGCAAAAGGACAGGGCGCAAAATGCGCCTCCCCCGCAAGCTTGACTGCCGGCGGTAAAAACGTTTTATGGACGCGCGGCCAGGGCGCCGCTGTAAGGCATACTAAAAACAGCAATCTATTATGGAGGTTTACGCATCATGAAACTGACGCCCCTGCACGACCGGGTACTGGTCAAACGCCTTGAAGGTGAAGAAAAAACGGCCGGCGGCCTGTTCATCCCCGATACGGCGAAAGAAAAGCCCTCCAAGGGCGAAGTGGTCGCGGCCGGGCCCGGCAAGGTCGGCGACGACGGCAAGCGCGTGCCCATGGCCGTCAAGGCCGGCGATATGGTGCTGTTCAACAAATACGCCGGCACTGAAGTCAAGCTGGACGGGGTTGACCACCTCGTCATGCGCGAAGACGACATTTTGGCGATTATCGGCTGAAACGCTGTTTGACGGTTGATTCAATACCCGAGTTACCCAGTATACCGATCTCATTTTGAGGAGGAACTCTCATGCCTGCCAAGGAAATTCTTTTTGACACCAAAGCCCGCGAGCGCCTTTCCCGCGGGGTCGACACCCTTGCCAACGCCGTTAAAGTCACCCTGGGCCCCAAAGGCCGCAATGTGGTGATTGAAAAATCCTACGGCTCGCCCGTGATCACCAAGGACGGCGTGACCGTTGCCAAGGAAATCGAGCTTGAAGACAAATTTGAAAACATGGGCGCGCAAATGGTCAAGGAAGTGGCTTCCAAAACCAGCGACATCGCCGGCGACGGCACCACCACCGCCACCATCCTGGCCCAGGCCATATACAAGGAAGGCGTGAAGCTCGTGGCCGCCGGACGCAACCCCATGTCCATCAAGCGCGGCATCGACAAGGCCGTGGCCAGACTGGTCAGTGAACTGGACTCCATTGCCAAACCCACGCGCGATCAAAAAGAAATCGCCCAGGTGGGCACCATTTCCGCCAACTCCGACAGCACCATCGGCAACATCATCGCCGAAGCCATGGGCAAGGTGGGCAAGGAAGGCGTGATCACCGTGGAAGAAGCCAAAGGCCTCGACACCACCCTTGAAGTGGTGGAAGGCATGCAGTTCGACCGCGGCTACCTCTCCCCCTATTTCGTGACCAACCCGGACAAGATGGTCTGCGAAATGGACGAGCCCCTGATCATGATCAACGAAAAGAAAATCTCCAGCATGAAGGAAATGCTCCCCGTGCTCGAGCAGATCGTGAAGATGAACCGCCCGCTGGTGATCATCGCCGAAGACGTGGACGGCGAAGCCCTGGCCACCCTGGTGCTGAACAAACTGCGCGGCTCCCTGCAGGTGGTGGCGGTTAAAGCCCCCGGCTTCGGCGACCGCAGAAAGGCCATGCTCCAGGATATCGCCATCCTGACCGGCGGCACCGTAGTGTCCGAAGAAATGGGCCTGAAGCTTGAAAACCTCTCCGTGGCCGACCTTGGCACGGCCAAGCGCATCGTCATCGACAAAGACAATACCACCATCGTCGACGGCGCCGGCAAGTCCGACGACATCAAGGCCCGCGTGAAGCAGATCCGCGCCCAGATCGAAGACACCACCTCCGATTATGACCGCGAAAAACTGCAGGAACGCCTGGCCAAAATCGTGGGCGGCGTTGCCGTGATCCACGTGGGCGCAGCCACGGAAACGGAAATGAAGGAAAAGAAAGACCGCGTGGAAGACGCCCTCAACGCCACGCGCGCCGCTGTTGAAGAAGGCATCGTGCCCGGCGGCGGCGCCGCCTACCTGCGCGTGGGCACCTCCCTTGACGACGTGAAACTGGCCGACGATGACGAAGCCGCCGGCGTTGCGCTGGTGCGCCGCGCCATCGAGGAACCCCTGCGCCAGATCGCCACCAACGCGGGCTTTGAAGGCTCCATCGTGGTGGAAAAAGTGCGCGAAGGCAAGGACGGCTTCGGCTTTGACGCCGCCACCGGCGAATACGGCGACCTGAACAAGGCCGGCGTCATCGACCCCAAAAAGGTGACCCGCATAGCCCTGCAAAACGCCGCCTCCGTCGCCTCCCTCATGCTCACCACCGAATGCGCGGTGGCCGAAAAGCCCGAAGCCAAAAAAGACATGCCCCCCATGGGCGGCGGCATGGGCGGCATGGGCGGTATGGGCGGCATGTACTAAAACCTTGACTGCCCCGAGCCGTGGCCCGGGGCGGCAACACCGCCCCAAGCCCGGCCCCGCGCTCGGGATGATTATTTCCTCTGGACCCCCCAATTTGGAGGGCGTATACTGCTCGGGCCTTGCGGAAGCTTTTTCGCAAGGCCCTTCAGTTTTCCGCAAGGCCCTTCAGAACGTTACGACAGGGGGGATTATGAGCGATACATCCAAACTACGGCTTTTGCATGTGGGCAGCGGCCCCAGAACCAAGGCGGACAGCACCGCCTACTTCAGTTCGGATGCATGGGTGGAAACACGGCTGGACATCGACCCCTCGGTCAGGCCCGATATCACCGGCTCACTGGTGGACCTGAGCGGCGTGGCCGACGAATCCTACGACGGACTCTACGCCTCCCACTGCATTGAACACCTGTATCCCCAGGACGTGGACAAGGCCATCAAGAATTTCATGCGCGTGCTGCAAAAGGACGGGCACATGGTCATTACCTGCCCCGACCTGCAAACAGCCTGCGCCCGCGTGGCCGAGGGCAGGCCGGATGAAGCCATGTATCAGTCAAAAGCCGGCCCGATCACACCGCTGGATGTTATCTTCGGCTACCAGAAAGCCCTGGCCGGAGGCAATATACACATGGCCCACCACTGGGGGTTCATCCGCAGAACACTGGAACAGTACCTGCGCCGCGCGGGCTTTCAAAGCATCTGGACGGCGAGGGTCGAAAGCGAAGGCGCCCTGTATGCCGTGGCCCGCAAAATCCCGACCTCCAAGACCGCCATCATCGCCCTGGTGCAACGGCACTTCCCCGACTACAATCC
>JAJDJN010000248.1 GCA_030267245.1 Desulfovibrio sp. OttesenSCG-928-A18 | reverse complement strand
GCCTTCGTCGCAAGCCTTTACACCGCAAGCCCCTGCGCCGGAAACTTTTGGCGATGACGCAACAGAACACGGGCCGCACAGCTTCACGCCCCCGGAAAAGGAACAGACCCGGCATGCGATGCCGCCACAGTATGCGGGGCACAGGGAACAGGCGCTACAGGCACAACACGCCGGGCAGGCGGAACTGACCGGACTGGCTGGACTGGGTGGACAGACTGAACAGGCCGAACGGGCGCCACGCGGAAGGCAGGCGGCGGACTACAGGGAACAGGAGGCCGCGCCAGCCCATTTTCCTTACCAGGGCGACGGACCGCCGCCCGAACTGCGTGTTGAAGAGGACATGCGCCGGCTGCTTGAGGAAGCACACACCCCCCTGCCCACCCGGGATCTTGGCACGCTCAAGGATCTGCCCGAGGGGGAAGAGGAGGCCGACGAGGACCCCATGGCCGAAATCTACGCCGGGGGCATCCCCTGGGAAAACCCCTCCCGCTTCGGCTGGCTGCGTGGATTTCTGGAAACAGTGCACGGAGCCATGTTCCGGGGGCCGGACTTCTTTGCCGGCTTCACCGGCTGGGGCTCCCTGGGGCCCGGTTATCTGTTCTTTCTGCTCATGGGCTATCTGACGGTACTGGGCTCCCTGGCCTGGACCCAAATCGCCGTGCGCTTTCTGCCTTCGGTGCCCATTGTCCTTTTGCAGCACATCTCTTTACCGGCTCTGCTGCTCATGGCCCCCATCGCCCTCGGGCTCATGCTTCTTTTCATTACCGGCCTGTTACGGCTTCTCTTGCGGCTCTTTGCCCCGGACAAGGCGGAGTTCACCAGGGTTTTCAAGGTCTGCGCCTATTCCGTGGCACCATTCATCCTCAGCATCGTGCCCTTTGTCGGCCCCGTGCTCGGCGCGGTATGGTTCGTGGTCTGCCTGATCACCGGCTGCCGCTATGCCCTCGGGCTTTCCTGGCGGCAGGCCGCCATCATCCCCCTGCCCTCGGCCCTTCTACTCATCGTCGGACTGGGCTGGTTCTGCATCTGAAGCATATATTCTTGCGTCACCCAAGCACATGACCATACGCCGCTCCTCCCCCGCTCTTCCGCCCCTCACCCTTTATCTGCTCCTGCTGGGCTATATCTGGCTCCTGCTGGCTCTGGCCCGCTTCGCCTTTGCCCTCTGGATTCAGGCAAGCCTTGACGAGGCCTCCGCCTGGGACATCATCAAGGGATTGTATCTCGGCCTGCGTTTTGACGGACGCCTGGCGGCCCTGCTCAGCCTCCCCGCCGGGCTGGCTCTTTGCTTTGCCCCCCTGGCCAGAGGTCTGGCGGCCCGGAAGAGGCGCCTGGGGCCGCTATTTTTCCTGATCTTTTTCTGCCTCTGGGCCCTGTATGCGCTGGATGTGGGTTTTTACGACTACCTCGGGGTCCGCCTCAACTCGGTCATCTTTGAGTTGCTGGAAGATGTCGGGGTCAACCTTACCATGGTCTGGGAAAGCTACCCCATAATCCGCATCAGCCTGGCCGTGGTCAGCGCCGCGATCCTCAGCGCCATGGGCGCGAGCGCCCTTATCGCGCTGCCCCTGCGCCGGCACAAAAGCCGCAAAGGAGCGCTCTTATGCTTTCTGGCCGGCCTTCTTGTCTTTTCCTGGGCATGCTGGGGGCAGATAAGCAGCAATCTTTTTCCCTTGCGCTGGAGCAACGCCTACTTTTCCCCGGACCAGGGCGTTACGGCCCTGGCCCTGAACCCGGTGCAGAACCTATTTGACACTTACCGGGCCAGCCGGGGGAGGAGCTTCGATCCGGAGCTGACGCGGGCGGCTTATCCGCTCATGCTTTCCTATCTCGGCATCGACAATCCCGATCCGGACAGTCTGAACTACGACCGCGCGCACAAGGGGGCCGGGCAGCCCGCCGGAAGCCGCGCTCCCAACGTGATCATCATCATTGCCGAATCCCTCAGCCACCACAAAAGCTCCTTTGCGCCGGGCAAGGACGATCCTTCGCCGGCAATCAAGGCCCTTGCGGCCGATTCCCTGTATTTTCCGCATTTTTTCGCCAATGCGCGCACCACGGCCAGGGCAATTTTCACCACCATGACCGGCATCCCCGATGTGACCGCTTCGAGCACCGGCTCCCGTAGCCAGTATGTCATTGACCAGCGGATCATAGCCGATCAGTTCGCGGGCTACGACAAATTCTACATGATTGGCGGAAATACAAGCTGGGCCAACATTCGCGGCATCCTCGGCAACAACATCGAGGGCTTGCATATCCTGGAGGAAGGCTTCTGGAAGGCTCCCAACGTCGATGTCTGGGGCGTTTCAGACCGGGATCTGCTCATGAAAGCCCACGCCTTCTTCAAAAGCCGTACCGATAAGCCTTTTCTGGCCGTGATCCAGTTGGCCAGCTTTCACAAACCCTTTACAGTGCCCAAAACCCCCGGCTTTGAAAAACGCCGTTTGAGCGAAGATACGCAGTACAACTATGGTTTTGTGAGTGAGGACGAATACAACTCCATGCGCTACATGGATTTCGCCCTGGGGGAATTCTTCCGCCTGGCCAGGGAGTCGGAGTATTACAGCAACACCATCTTCGTGCTCTTTGGCGACCACGGCATCAACGAACTGGGTGAAAACATGCACGACACATACACGGCCGCCAACCTCGGTCCCTGGCATGTGCCGCTGATCATCCATGCGCCCGGAAGGCTTGCGCCCGGAGTAAATACGCATCCGGCTTCGCAGATAGACGTCTTTCCCACTGTGGCTGGCCTGGCCGGCTTAAGCTACGTCAACCACACCCTGGGCAGAAATCTGCTTGATCCGCGCTTTGACCGGAGCAGGGCCGCCTTTATCAGCGGCAAGCCGGGCACGGCCATACGCCTGGTCCAGGACGGCTGGTGCTATGTGGACAACAGGGCCGGTTCTCTTAGCCTGTACAATCTGCGGGAGCAGCAGGCAAGGGACCGCAAGGATGAGGAGCCGGAACGCTTTGAAGCCATGCGCGCCCTGGCTGAAGCTTTTGAAAAT
>JAJDJN010000247.1 GCA_030267245.1 Desulfovibrio sp. OttesenSCG-928-A18 | reverse complement strand
GGCGTGAGCCGGGCCGGGCTGCTCGCCGGGCTGGAAAGCGTGGTGGTGAAGGCCCAGAAAAAAGCCAGGGAAAAGGAGTCCGGACAGATGTCCCTGCTGGCCATGATGCCGGAAGACAGCCAGAGTTCCTGCCCCGGCATCGGTTTTGACTGCCCGGAACAGGGCATGCCGGAATGGGAGCACGACACCTTTTCGCGCTGTGAAAAAGAAGCCCTGGGTTTTTTCTTCACCAGCCACCCCCTGCAGCCCTTTCGCAGGGAGATGCTGCGCCAGAACCTCACCCCCCTTGAAGAATGCCGGGAGCTGCCGCCGGGTTCAAGCTTCAAGTGCGCCGTTCTAGCCAATGCGGGCAAACTGCGCTTTGACCGCAAGAACCGCCGTTGGGCCCTTCTGGACGTGGAAGATCTGACGGCTTCGGGCACGGCCTTCTGTTTCAGCGACGCCTACGAACTGTATAAAGATCTGTTGCAACCGGATGTGCCTTTATATATGGAAGGCAAAATCAGCCGGCCGCGCGATGAAGACCCGGCGGAAGCGCCGGAAGGCGAAGATGCCCCCCCGAAGGAAGTGAAATTCATTGTGGAAAAGGTCATGCTTCTTTCCGACGCCTGCGCCGCCAGCGCGCAGCCGGTGTGCATCGAGATGGAGGCGGACAAAGGGCTTGAAGGCCGCCTTGATTGTCTGAAGGAAGTGCTGCAGAAACACAAGGGCCAGACCTGCGTGCATGTGCTGCTAAACCTTGGCGATTCCTGGTGCCGCATGGAGCTTTCCGCATCATACAGCGTCATGCCCGGTCCGGAACTGGATCAGGACATCGGGGTCTGGGCCAAGGGGTAAATACAAGATTTTGAACCCGGCGTCTTTTTGTGGATAAGTTGCGCGACTTGGTATAACGTTCCTTGCTCATATGCGTTGAGCACAGACTATTCACCTGCTAATGAGGCTGAAAAAGCATGTCCAAAATCCTGGATTCCCTTCTCGGAGTATTCTCAAGCGACCTTGCCATAGATCTTGGCACGGCCAACACCTGCGTCTACGTCAAAGGCCGGGGCATAGTCTTGCGCGAGCCTTCGGTGGTTGCGGTACGCAAGGACATCCGCACCAACAGGGTGCTGGCCGTCGGGCAGGAAGCCAAGAGAATGCTGGGAAAGACGCCCGGTAACATTGAAGCCATCCGGCCCATGAAAGACGGGGTCATCGCGGATTTCGAAGTTACCGAAGCCATGCTGCGCTATTTTATCGCCAAAGTGCACAATTCCCGCCGCCTGGTCAGGCCGCGGATCATGATCTGCGTGCCCACGGGCATCACCCAGGTTGAAAAGCGGGCGGTCAAGGAATCCGCCCAGAGTGCCGGCGCGCGCGAAGTATATCTTATTGAAGAACCCATGGCCGCCGCCATCGGCGCCAACCTCCCCATTCAGGAACCGACCTCCAATATGGTGGTCGATATCGGGGGCGGCACCACGGAGGTGGCCGTCATCTCCCTGTCGGGCATTGTCTATTCCAAATCCGTGCGCGTGGGCGGCGACAAGATGGACGAAGCGATCATGACCCACGTCAAGCGCAAGTATAACATGCTGATTGGCGAATCTTCGGCCGAACACATCAAAATGAGCATCGCCTCGGCCTCCGCCCTGGAACCGGAACTGGAAATGGAAGTCAAGGGCCGGGACCTGGTGACCGGCATCCCGCAAAACATCATCATCACCTCGGAAGAAGTGCGCAAGGCCATTTCGGAGCAGGTGGACGCCATAGTGCTGGCCGTGCGCGTGGCCCTTGAGCAGACGCCGCCGGAACTGGCCGCGGACATTGTTGACCGGGGCATTGTGCTCACGGGCGGCGGAGCGCTGCTCAAAGGTCTGGACCAGCTTTTGCGCAACGAGACCTCGCTGCCCATTACGGTTGTGGAAGATCCCCTCTCCACCGTGGTCGTTGGCACGGGCAGGGCCCTGGACAATATCCATATTCTGAAGGAGGTCTGCGTAGATTAACGCGCCCTCGTCCAACCGCCTTATCGGCATCCTTGCTTTTCTTCTCTTCTGTTACCTCGCTCTTTTTACCTGGAACGCCCGCACCGGTTATCTTGACACCGTTGCTGAGCGTTCCGGTCTTGAGATCGTCGGGTACATTCTCACACCCGTTGTCTGGGTCAAGGATCAATGCCTGGACTACTGGCGGCGCTATCTGGCCCTTATCGACGTGGCGGAGGAGAACCTGCGCCTGCGCGAGGATTTGCGCCAGGCGCGCCTTGCCGCCATGCTCAGCCGGGAGGACAGGGCGGAGTTGGAGCGCCTGCGCGCCCTGCTCAGCCTGCCGCCCCTGCGCGAGCGCCCCGGATTCGCGGCGCGGGTCATTGCCAAGCGTTTCGGCCCCCAGGCGGTGCTGAAAACTTTTACGGTGGACAAGGGCTATCTTGACGGTGCCATTGTCGGCACCCCGGTAATCACGGAAAACGGCGTTGTGGGCAGAATCCTGCGCTCGGCTCCGCACGCGTCCACGGTGCTCATGCTCACCGACCCGGGCTTTCGCCTCTCGGTCATCACCCAGGAAAACCGCACTCCGGGCATTCTGGCCGGGTCTTCAGGCTCCCAGAGGCGCCTGGAGGTGCATTATGTCTCCCAGACAGCCCGCATCGAGGCCGGCGATCTGCTGATCACCGCCGGGGTGGACGGCATTTTTCCCAAGGGCATTCCGGTGGGCATGGTGACGGAAGTGACCCCGGGCAACGAAATCCTGTTCCAGCAGGTACGGGCCTATCCTTTGGTGGATCTGGAAAGCCTGGAAGAAGTGATCCTGCTGCAGCCCGGGGACAGCGGCCCGCCCCTGCTCGACCCCCTGCACGATCCTGTGGAGCCGGACCC
This sequence comes from Desulfovibrio sp. OttesenSCG-928-A18, assembly GCA_030267245.1. GTDB lineage: Bacteria > Desulfobacterota > Desulfovibrionia > Desulfovibrionales > Desulfovibrionaceae > Frigididesulfovibrio. Next base: position 255 of record JAJDJN010000247.1, on the reverse strand, counting down.
CCTGCTCCCCCTGGGTCTGAGAACGCCGCCCGGAGGCGCCGCCACAGGCGAAAGCTCCGGGGCCGCGCAAGGCCGGGAGAAGAACGGCATGCCCGCCGAGGCGGATGACGACATGGCCCCCTGATCCAGCAAGGCCCCATGCAAGGTCCAGTGCCAACGCCAGGTCCAGCGCCAACGCCAGGTCCAGCGCCAGGCCCGGGTCCAGCGCCGCTTACCCGCGCCTGCCCCCCCCCGCGTCCAGGTATATGATCCGGC
>JAJDJN010000246.1 GCA_030267245.1 Desulfovibrio sp. OttesenSCG-928-A18 | reverse complement strand
GAGCAGGTCGCGCAGCCCCTCGCCGAGCAGGTTGTAGCCGAGTACGGTGAAGAGGATGGCCAGGCCGGGGAAGACCGACAGCCACCAGGCCACCCCCAGGGTCTGTTTGCCTTCAATGAGGATATTGCCCCAACTTGGCATGGGGTACTGCACGCCGATGCCGAGAAAGGACAGGCTGGATTCCAGCAGGATGGCCCCGGCAACGCCCAGGGTGGCGGAAACGAGGATCGGCGCCGCCGCATTGGGCAGAATATGCCTGAACAGTATGCGGCACGTGCCCGCGCCGGCCAGCCGCGCCGCCTGGATGAACTCCCGCTCGCGCAGGGAAAGGGTCTCCGCCCGCACCAGCCGCGCCACGCGCATCCAGGAGGTGAGTCCGATGACCACCATGATGTTCACAAGGCTCGGTTCCAGAAAGGCGACCACGGCCAGAATCAGAAACAGCGCCGGAAAGCAGAGCATCACATCCACAAAGCGCATGATGCATTCATCAATTATTCCGCGAAAATACCCTGCGATCAGCCCCAGGCTGGTGCCGATGCCGACGGCGATGCCCACGGATATGAAGCCTATCCACAAAGAGACGCGGGCCCCGTAGAGCATGCGCGAAAAAAGATCCCTGCCCAGTTCGTCCGTGCCCAGAAAATGTTCGATGGAGGGCGGAAGCAACTGCCTGTCCGGATCGGGCAAAAGGGGATCAAAGGGACTGAGCCAGGGGGCCAGCAACGCGGCACCGGTCATCAGGCCCACAAGCAGCATGCCGATCCAGAGCAGGCCATAGCGCCCGAACAGATAGCGCAAACGCGACATCCGGATCATATCCTCATCTCCCCGGCATGCTTATGCCCGCCCGGATGCGCGGGTCGGCAAGGCCGTAGCACAGGTCGGCCAGAAGGTTGCCGGCCAGGGTCAGCACCGCCCCCAAGACCAGGATGCCCATGATCAGGGTGTAGTCTCTGCCCATGACAGCGCTGAAAAACAACTGCCCGAGCCCGGGCAGGGAAAAGATGTTCTCCAGGATCACGCTGCCGCTGATTAGTCCGGGAATGGACAGACCGAGCAGGGTGATCACGGGCAGCAGGGCATTGGCCAGGGCGTGACGGAACAGGACCAGGCGTTCGCTCAGGCCTTTTGCCCTGGCCGTGAGGATATAATCCTGGCGCAGCACTTCAAGCACGGAGGAACGCATAAAACGCGACCAGCCGGCAAGGCTGCCGAAGGTGGCCACAAATACAGGCAGCACAAGATGGGCGGCAAGGTCCATGGCCTTGCCCCAGGAAGTAAGGCCGGCATAGTTCAGCGAGCGCAGGCCCGAGATGGGCAGCCATTGCAGTTCAATGGAAAAAAATATTACCAGCAGCAAGGCCAGCCAGAATCCGGGCATGGCGAAGCCTATGAACACCAGCAGTGTGGTGGCCTTGTCAAAAATCCCGCCGCGTCTGCGGGCCGCGATAATCCCGATGGGGATGCTGAGCAGCAGCGATAAAAAGAGGGTCACGGCGTTGAACCACAAGGTCAGGGGCAATCGCTCCGTGATCTTGTCGATCACCGGGCGTGCATCCGTGCTCATGGAGTCGCCGAAGTCCAGGTGCACCAGACGATTGAGCCAGTCCGCATACTGTTCGTACAAAGGTTTGTTCAGGCCGTAGAATTCGGCCAGCCGCTCCTGGGCCTGGCGGTCGACATTCGGGTTCAGCGTGGTTTCCATATCCATCGGCGAGCCTGGCGCCAGGTGGATGACCACAAAGCTGACCAGGGTGATGCCCAAAAAAACCACGAGCAGCCAGAGCAGTCTGCGTCCGGCGTGTATGGCCAAAGAGGCGGTTTTTTCCAGGGCGGCGCTTTGAGACACAGGCAGCTGTCCTTTGACATGCGCTGATTGATGAGCTTTCCCTTTGCCGGCAAGGAATGGCTGGTGCCGCTTGGCGCGGCATATCACAGCCCACCCGGCCAAACGCCTGCTTTTACGCCCGCATCCAGTGCGCGATGCCGGCGCTTTCCTCCTTCCAGGCCCGCGCGTCCAGACGCAGGGCGATAAAGTCCGCGTACAGCACGTCCAGGAGTTCAAGGCAGGCTTCCACCAGGTACATCTTTTCCAGAAAAAGCGCGTCCGGGTCGGCGCCGTCGCGCGACGAACTTTCGATTTTCGGGGTTTTAAGGCTGCCGAGGCTGAAGTCGGAGGCTTTTATGCTCAGTTGCCACTCCTCCGGCGCGCGCTCAAGGCGCAGCAGGGCGCGGGTGACTTTTTTGCCCATGCTCAGGCCCATGCGCGCCTCGCGCAGTTCAGAACCCACGCCCGAGACGCTGGCCGTCTCCACATGATCGCCGTCGCCGCCCTGCACCACGATGCGCTGCTCCAGGCTGACGCTGAAGGGGCGTCCGGATTTGTCGTTGAATATGCCGCCCGTGGCGCTGCGGAACCAAAGCCAGGTCAGGAACTCCTGACCAAGAACAAGTTCGGTGCTTTCACCGATATAGGCTGTGTCACTCATATGAATTGTGTGGGCTCGATGGTTTCAAGGCTCAATGGATCCTTGACCTTGGTAAGGGCAAGTTCGTAGGGCGACAGGGGGGCGATGTGCAGTTCAAAGCTGCGCACAAAGAGATCTTCAAAGGCGTCCAGCATTTTCTGCTGGGTTGAAGCAAAATAGACAACGGAATCCGCCGTGTTCCAGACCACTTCAAAAATGGCCGGAATGGGCAGAAAACGCAGGCGCAGGCGCAAAAGAACCTGTTCCTTCAGTTCTTTTTTCCTGTCCCGGGATACGAATTTTTTGCCCATTTCGCGCATCATGGCTTCCTCTTTGCGCAGGGCAACGGCCAGATGCTTTTTTATCACCGCCGGGGGAACCCGCCTTGTATCAAGGCGCAGGGCAAAGGCGACATATTGGCCTTTTTCCACCGGGTTCAGGTTGAAATTAACGTCCAGCATATCCTCATAGGCCACCCAGCCCAGAGAGCGCTCTTCCGGCAGTTCGTCAATGTCTGTAAAAGCGTTGCGCCGCAAGCGCTCTACAAACTCCGGCCAGAAGGAGGGCGGCACCGGATCGCTGATGCGAAAGCGGGTAAAACTGGTGCTTGTCTTGAGAAACGACATGCTCTGTCCTTGGAAAGCTGTTTTGATGCAAAAGATGCTGTTACCAGTTCTTGCTCCACTCTGGCAAGG
>JAJDJN010000245.1 GCA_030267245.1 Desulfovibrio sp. OttesenSCG-928-A18 | reverse complement strand
GTGTTGCTGATGCCCCAGGTGGAATAGTTGATGAATTCACCCTGGATGCGGTGACGGTACCCTTCTCCGAAGGATACGCCTACACTGCCCTTGGAACGCAGCAGCACATGGCTGCCCAGGTCCCGCTCGTCCAGCTTGTCCTCACTGTTGACCGCCACGCCGACACTGCCGGCGATGAAAGGCCGGATGGCCGAGCTCGTAAACAGATTCAACTGCAGCCCCGGCGCAAGATAAGCTCCCCACACCGTGTCGCTGTTGTCATCCACCCAGGCGTGGGCGCCCAGTTCCGCTGTGGGGCCCAATTGAAAAATTTCATTGTCGACCCAGTGATCATAGCGCTGGGTGATATTCAATGAATAGGACATGGAATCGCTGTTGCCGCGGCTGACGCCGACCCCGACCGAGGTGGAGGCCGCCAGGGCCACGTGTGCGCTCAGAAACGTGATGAGCAACAAAAGGAAGCTCGCAGATGCTGTATTTTTCATACTGCCCCCTTGCCCCGTTGCTTTTCTCCTGTCTCCCTTGCCTTGCCAGAAAAGAGAAAACCATTTGAATTATTGGAGTTTTACGACGCCTCACCCCTGCCGTTCAGAGTTGAGACGTTTTCACTCTAAATACTTTTCTAGATAATGTCTATAGATTTTTGAGATAAATAACTTTTTGCTCTAAAAAGCTGTCCCGCTTACTTGACTTGTCTTCCTCAAGCTCGTATAAGTGCCGTCTTTCGAGCAGCGATTAAGGAGTCATGCACACATGAAGACATTTACGCCCACGCCCAAAGACATCAAGCGCGAGTGGTTCGTGGTGGACGCGCAGGAACAGATTCTGGGCCGCCTTGCGGCCTGTATCGCCCACCGTCTGCGCGGCAAGCACAAGCCGGAATTCGCGCCGCATATGGATAACGGCGATTTCATCATTGTCGTGAACTGCGAAAAAATCCGGGTCACCGGCAACAAGCTTGCCGCTAAAAAGTATTACCGCCACAGTGGCTATGTGGGCGGTCTCAAGGAGACCAGCCTGGAAAAGCTGCTTGCGACAAGGCCGCATCTTGCGCTTATGCATGCGGTCAAGGGCATGCTCCCCAAGAATCGCCTGGGCCGGGCCATGCTGAAGAAACTCAGGGTTTACGCCGGCGCCGAGCATCCCCATGCGGCCCAGAGCCCTCAACAACTGACCTTTCAATAATTAGGCCGGAGCAGTATTATGTCCGCAGATTTCAAGTATGGTACAGGGCGCCGCAAGAACGCCACTGCCCGCACCAGGCTGTACGCAGGCAGCGGCGAGATTGTGGTGAATGGCCGCCCCTTTGACAACTATTTTCCCCGCAAATCACTGCAGATGATCATCCGCCAGCCTCTGGTGCTTACCAAGACGCTGGATAAAATTGATGTCAAGGTGACTGTGCAGGGCGGCGGGGTGAGCGGTCAGGCGGAAGCAGTGCGCCACGGCATTTCACGCGCCCTGCTTGAAGTGGACGCCTCCTTGCGCGGCGCGCTGAAAAAAGCGGGCTTCCTGACCCGTGACGCGCGCAAGAAAGAGCGTAAAAAGTACGGCCTGCGTGCAGCCCGCGCCAGGTACCAATACTCCAAGCGTTAAGAAAACACCGGAGTAATGGCCCCTTTGCCCTCCGGCCGCTCCCTGCTTCAAACAGGGGCAGCCCCGCATGTTTTGGCACACACGCTTCACCCGGAACATGCATCGCTCGCCAGAGGACAAAACGACCAGTTACCCGGCGCTCCTCAGGGGCTGTTGCCCTTACCGGAGTCCTGTGAATTCTGATACAAAGCCAGGCACTTTCGGGTGCCTGGCTTAAGTTATAAACTACGACTGTTCCAGAAAAATACCTTCCGGGCAGTCGCCAGCCCGCCCCCCAACCGACGGGGCAAACAGCCGGTCCCCATCCGGCGGGCAGGTATAAGAAATCTTTGGACTTTAGATCGTTGCCGCCTTGGCTCAGTTGGTAGAGCGACTGATTCGTAATTAACCAAGCCCCGGAGGAAGAACGAGGGAATAGCAAAAAGAAATCAATGTGTTACCCTGTGTAGGGTAAACGTCAAATTGAGTTTCTGCTACCCTATTGCTACCCTAACGCGAAAAACAGATTTTCCTACGCCGCCTTGGCTCAGCTGGTAGAGCGGGTGATTCGTAATCACCAGATCGTCGGTTCAAATCCGACAGGCGGCTCCATAAAAAATAAGGGTTTATGCAGAAAAAATCTGTGTAAACCCTATTCTTTTACCCTTTTGCAGGGTAGCAATAGGGTAGCAAAATGATCGCGGCGACAGGAAATCGTTGCGGTCACGACCCCAGGCAACCCCGTCTTTCTCCCGCAACCCCAATACGCAAAGGTAAAGGCGGCTTTCCGCGCATCCTTTCGCTGGCGGCGGAACGTGCAAAGGCCTGGTACTTCCACCCAAAGAAATGCCCGCCTCTTCAGTCACGCCCCAAACGGAAAACTCGTTCAGAACGCCGCGAGGCCTGCCAGATCGTCTTGGAAACTATCCTGGCCCATCTTGACCTGGCTTCCATGTGTTTGGGCACTCCTACGCTCTCCAGCGGCTTTGTAGACATAGACATGCGTACCATCGTGCGAGAAACAGGTATCGGCCAGCGCCGCTGTGAGCGGGCCATTGCGGTTTTCAAAGAAGCCGGGTTTATGAAGGTAACGCAGCCTCGGACGCAGAATGAGGAAGGCCAGTATTTCGGCTGCCGGGCCATTCGCGTGGTGACAGAGGCGCTATTTGATTGGCTGGGGCTTGGTCCCATGCTGGCCAGAGAACGCCGGAGAGCTACCGCAGCAATCCGGAAAAAGGCGCAGAAGGCCAACACCAAGCTGACCGAGCTTATGCGCCGCATCACAAAGAAACTTCCGTACCGGAAGCGCAGCCCCGGCCAATCCGATGAAAACGCCACGCGCCAATGGAATCTGAAATGCGCGGAGTGCTTCAAGGAAGGTATGGACTCTGAAGAAGCCCGACGACGAACCAATGCAGCTTTGGGCTATTCACCGGATTACAGCCCTGGCCACCCCCGTACTCCCCAACCTCTTCAACTGTTTAGCCTGTTGCCCCAACGGTAAGGGCAGCTTTTTGCCTGGTCGCCAAATTTAGGCCTGTTTCCGCCTTTCTTTTCCATTCCTACAGCTTTGCCGTCGATCCTTCCGGTCTTTTTTTAGGTTC
>JAJDJN010000244.1 GCA_030267245.1 Desulfovibrio sp. OttesenSCG-928-A18 | reverse complement strand
TTTGTGCATATATCAACAATACGCTCCGGCGCGTCAGTAGAGCGGACGGCCGGAGCGGAGGATTTTCAATGCCGGGGCTGTCAGGGCAGCAGGGTGACCACGGTTGGCTGGATGGGCATCACCCTGCCCCCGGCGCCCACGCGCACGCGAATCAGGGAGGCCACTTCCGGATCCATGGGGATGGTGATGGTGGACATGCCCAGTGTTTCCCGGTTGGCTGTGCTGACAATGCGGATGTTGAAACGCACGTTGTAGGGCGTGACCGTGTAGGTCCCGGCCACAATGGCCGAGCCGGGCACCTTGCGGCTGCCGAGCAGGTCTTCCTTGCGCGTAAGCAGGGTCTCGCCCCTGCGCGGTTCAAACAGAATGTCGCGGCCCTTGCGGATCTCGTAGACATCGTAGCCGGCCTGCACAAACCAGCGGGCCAGTTCCTCCTGCACCTGTCTGGCCAGGGGGTTGGCCTGTTCCATGTCGTTAACGTCAACGGGCGTGGTAAAGGTCAGGGAAACAGCGGCCGCGCCAACGCGTTCGGCCAGTTGCCGGTCCAACTCCCGGCCCACGGCCGACGCAGCAGAGGGCACGGTGCCCTGGGCCAGGGCCGGCTGCGCAAGCAGGGGCAGGCACAGGCAGCACAAAAGGCCTACAATGGCCATGGCTGTTGCGGGGCGCCTCGGCGAGCTCCTTTTTTTTGTGCTAGGGGTATACATATGCGGCCTCATCTCTGCGCCTTGATCATCAGATCAACCGAACGCAGTTCGTGTGTCACAAGATTTCTGCTCTCAACATCATTGCAGGCGCCAAGGGCCATAAGGTAATGCTCCTTGGCCAGTTCGTAGCGTCCTTGCGCGGTATAGTCGCGGGCGATCTGGATATTCCAGAGGCAATTGGCGTCATGCTCGGCAACGGCCGCGCGCTGGCTGGAAAAATGTTTGCTCACGCCGCAGCCCGAAAGCCAGATGCAGGAGAATCCCAGGCAAAGCCCCAGGCATAGTATGCGCCACAGGCAAAATAGTGTTCGAGTATTCATGGCATATTCCTGCTGTCTGTGCGTCCGTCAATTGGCAGCGGTGCGCCGTGCGTTCCCGCTCGCCCCGAATCGGGGGGCCCGGGCAGAGCCCCCCCGGTCAATGAATGTCCTCGCCCCGGTCAAAGGGTGTCTGGGGCAGCGCCGGTGACGCTGGCGGCGCGCCGGCCCTCGCGGCGTCGCGGATGCGCATGCCGCCGCCGTTGTCTTCCTTTTTGCCTGCATAGGCGCCGCCGCCGCCGCGCAGCATGCGGTTGGCCACGGGCTTTGCATCCATGACCAGGTTGGCCGTGCGCAGTACGCGGCCGTCAGATGGCCGCACCAGGCGGGCGTTGATGAAAATTGCGTCCTTGTCGTTGTAGTAGGTCCCGACAATGACCACGGCCGGCTTGGCACGGGCGGACACGCTGCCCACGTTGCGTGACAGGATGTATTCCCCGTCCGCCTTCACCCGGATGGAGCCGGGCATGCGGTATTCGCGAATGGGATAGCCGCGCTGGTTGAATTCAAAAATAAGCTGCTCCGATATTAGCCGGCCAAAGGACGAAGTCCGGTTGAAGTCGTCCAGGTGCACAAAGGCTGTGGGCAGCGCCACCGCGCCCTGCAACGAGCAGTCGTTCATGTCGGCGATGAGCTGTTCGGCCAGTTCGCGCAGCTTGAGCTTGATCTCGCGCGCGTCGGCATAACCGGCCCTGGGCGTCTGGTAGCTTTCGCCCTCAAGCACGATGACCCCGCCGTCGCCGTCGGGCACCACAGTGCTGCTTGTCACGCCGCCCTTGAGGGAAGAAACGTTGCTGCCCTTGTAGGTGGTTCTCGGGCCGTAAACGCCTTCAACATAGGCACCGCTTTCCAGTTTCTCCTTGCCGGAGCAGGCGCAGGTCAGCGGCGGCAGGCAGAGCAAAAGGCTCAGCAGCCCGAGCAGCGGCACTTTTCCCGCCCAGGGTATGCCCCGCCTTTGGGCGGCGTTTTGTTTCTTTGTGCATGCGGACATATATGACTCCCCGCCCGCGTCCCGGCGGGCTCAGAAAAAGCAATTCAAAATTCCCGCCGGACCGGGCCTTCGCGAGCATGCTGTTGTATGCTCAGGCGGCCTAGGGGCGCAGCCCCTTGGGAATCCATGCCGGGGCGCCGCCACGGATCCCCGCAAGGGGATGGTGCCCCTTGACCGAGACAGCCGTTCCATGGCAGCGGGCCAAGAAGGGCCTTGGCCCCGTTGCGCTTACCTTCTTATCGGCCCGGCGGGGGAAAGGATTAGTCCGAGATGCTTCCGGCGTGCCTTGCCAGGAGAAAAAATTCGACTTTTCGCGGACAGAATTTATTCAGAGACAGCCCCTGGCCATATCATACCGCGCCATGGCGCGCGCTCCGACAGGCCGGGGATTTCTCCTTGATTAGAACTCCCCTTGGCAGTATATTTACTTAACGATAAGGGTATCTCCAAGGATATCTCAAACCGCCGGGGGGGGCTGGCGGACAAGCTTTTGCCGGAGTGGATGAACAACTGCTTTTTCAACGGCCCGTGGAGCCGTCCGGCAACGACTATGCGCTCTTGAGGCAAATTGCGGCAAAGGCCGCAACTGCCCCCGTATCTTTTAGTGATCCTTTTTACCGGCTGCGTCTGATCCGCCCGCAAGGACGGGGCGGCTCGTTCCGTCCTTTATATGGCGCTATCTTTCGAAAAAAATGAAGGGACCATTATGAAAATGCTGCGTGCGTTCACCCTGGAAGCGGACGATCCCGAACTGGCCGTTTCCGAAATTCTGGAGCAGCTCGACCTTGAAAACGAGCGACTGGCCAATTCACTCGGCATAGTCACCTGCCACCCCGACTTTCTTGAATCGGGCGCGCTGACCGCGATCTCGGAAGCCCTGCCCTTTGACGTGGTGGGCTCCACCAGTCTCGCCTCAGCCACCGACGGGGAAATGGGCATCGAGATCCTGACCCTGGTGGTGCTGACCAGCGACGAGGTCTCTTTCAGCACGGTACTCACCGGGTCGCTCTGGGACAAGCAGGAAGAACCCATCAAAGAAGCCTGCGACAAGGCTCTGGCGGCACTTGCCGAAAAACCTTCGCTGATTTTAACTTACCAGCCCATGATGAACCATGTGGGCGGGGAAAAGCTGGCAATGGCCATATCCGGCGCCTCGGGCGGGGTGCCTCTTTTCGGCACGCTTACCTGC
>JAJDJN010000243.1 GCA_030267245.1 Desulfovibrio sp. OttesenSCG-928-A18 | reverse complement strand
GGCGGTAAAAAAGATCTCAATATAATGGAAACTGCGCGAGGTAAGTTCCTTGGCCTGAGCGGTAAGTTCAATGAAGGTGGTCACATAGGCCAGGGAAGAATATTTGATCAGATAAATGATCTCGTTGCCGCAGCCCGGCATGGCCCGGCGCACCGCCTGCGGCACGACCACGTGCCTGACCATGTCCAGGGTGGAAAAGCCCAGGGAATAGGCCGCCTTGATCTGCCCCTGCCGGATGGAAAGCAGGGCCCCCCGGATGTATTCCGAATGATAGGCGGCGCTGCACAGCACAAAACCCAGGAGGGCGGCTTGATAGGGGCTGAACTGTATCCCCCATTTGGGCAGGGCGTAGTAAAGAAAATACAACTGCAGCAGCAGGGGCACGCCCCTGGCCACGGCCACGTAGATATCCACAACGCGGGCAATGGGCCTGGGCGCGTATACCCTGGCCGTTCCCACCAAAACGCCGCACAAAAAGCCGATGACTGCCGCCGGAATAATCAGCGAAAGGCTGAAAAGCAGCCCCTCGTTCAAAGCCGGGATGAGCTTGTCCCAGAAAAAGCCCGGATTCAGCATCAGCCGTCCTCCGCTGCGCGCGCCAGATCCGCGTTTTCGCCTACCGGATCGCCGGGTTCCGTGCCCAATCTGGCAAAAAAAGCGCTGGTCCGGGTGCAGGAGCCGGGGGCAAGCAGGGCTTCGGGCGAACCGCGCTCAATGATCACCCCCTGCTCCATGAAAAGGATTTCCGTGGCCAGGGCCCGGGCAAAGTCCATCTGGTGCGTGGCCATAATCATGGTCATGCCCCCTTTGGCCAGGGCCCGGATAACGGCCAGAACCTCGCCCACCAGTTCAGGATCAAGGGCGGATGTCGGCTCGTCAAGCAAAATCACCTCCGGGTCCATGGCCAGGGCCCGGGCAATGGCTACGCGCTGCTTCTGTCCGCCAGACAGTTCCGCAGGGTACAGGCCGGCCCGGCGCGAAAGACCCACGCGTTCCAACTCCATGGCGGCGCGCAGAGCAGCCTCGCGCTTGCTCATTCCCTTGACCCTGATCAGGGCGATGCTCACGTTTTCCTGAGCGCTGAGGTGATCGAACAGGTTGAAATCCTGAAATATCATGCCCACCCTTTCGCGCAACGCATACAGGCTCTTTTTGTTGGACGGGGTGACCTGTTGGCCGTTGAGCCACAGCTCGCCCGCATCCGGCGGGATAAGGTAGTTGAGGCACTGCAAAAAAGTGCTCTTGCCCGCGCCGGAGGGGCCGATGAGCACCTTCATTTCGCCTTTGTCCACGCTCAGGGACAAATCCCGCAAAATAGGCCGCCCCCCCAGGGCCTTGGAAAATCCCCTGGCCTCAAGGACAGGACATGGTGCTGCATCTGGACGCATACGGGCCTTTGTAAGGAAGTTGTCACCAGGAGGGAAAGGCGCTTTTCAAAACCCCGCAGCTTCGCTGCCGCGCCCGGCCTGGCACGGTCGCCGGCCGGCCGGGGAAAAAGACCAGCCTGAACCCTGGCGCAAACGCTTCCTAATGCTGGGTATAGCCAGGGATGCGGGCGAACTGCTCCGCTTTGCGCAGCGCGCGCACCCCCAGGGCGGTTATGAGAAAATAGAGCAGCGCCGCCGTGATGTAAAAAGCGGGATACTCCTCGGTGCCGGTCGCCATGGCCTTGGCCCGGGCCATGAGATCCATGGTCCCGAGCACGGAAACCAGGGCCGAATCCTTTAGCAGGATGGAATACTCGTTTGACCAGCCGGGTATGGCCAGACGCAGCGCCTGCGGCAGCACGATGCGGACGATGGCGGTGCCATCCGGCATGCCCAGGGCGCGGGCGGCCTTGAGCTGCCCGCTCGGGATGGAATTGATGGCGCCCCGGAAGATCTGGCTCTGATACGCGGCGCTGGTCAGGCCGAGCACGATACAGGAGGCGGTAAAGGCCGAAATGTTCAGATTGATTTTGACAAGCTTGCCGAACAGGGAAAATTCAATCTGGTTAAGCTGATAGGTCAGGCCGAAATAGAAAAGATACAGGAGCACAAGGATGGGCACTCCGCGAAAAAACCAGACGTATATGCCAATCAGCCTGCGCAGCGCGGGTCTGCCGTACACCTGCCCCACAGCCATGGGAAGCCCGAGCACAAAGCCGAGGAGCATGGCCAGCAGCACCGTGCCGATGGTGATTAGCGCCCCGTACAGAATAAAGGGCATGGCCCCGTACACAGTGCTCACGCTGTCCAGAAAGGCGGCAAAGGCTTCAGTCATGCCGGTTCCGCCTCCAGGCAGGCCATGCTGCTATATGAATCATAATCTTGCCGCTGCCGGAAAATCAAGGTCCGCGCGGTCCCCGCCCGCCCGCCCGGGCCCCCCCGGTCCGTCCGGACGGGACCGCGCCGTTGCCACCGCCTGGGCCGCCCTTGGCGGGCCTGCCCCGTCAGGCGATTATTTTACGTTGATATACTTGTCCTGAAGCTCTTCCCAGTAGGGATCCTTTTTCAGGAGCTCGTAACCCTGGTTAATCTTGTCCATCAGCGCCGTGTCCTCCTTGCGGATGGCAACGCCGAAGTCATCGGGCTCGGCGAATTCCCCGGCCACCTTGATCGGTCTTTTGCCCTTTTTCATGGCCTGATCGGCAGGGGCGGAGTCGATGGCAGCGCCGTCAATGCGGCCGTTGATCAGATCTTCAATGGCCATGGGCGGCGAATCATAAAATTTCAGGGTATAATTCCAGCCCTGCGCTTCGGCCTGCTGCTTCAGCAGTTCCGCTTCGTTGGTGCCCGCCTGGACCCCAAGGGTCTTTTTGCCCTTGAGCAGATCGTCCTTGGTCAGGGTGCTGTCCTCGCGCACCAGCAGATACTTGCGGATGTTCCAATATGGGTTGGAAAAGTTAACCTTTTCCTGCCGCTCCGGCGAGATGCTCATGCCCGAGCAGACCATATCGATCTTTTTGGCCAGCAGGCTGGGGATGATCCCGGCCCAGTCCATGGGCTTGTGTTCCACGGTAAAGCCCATTTTTTTGGCGATCCAGTCCATGGAATCCACGTCAAAGCCGGTGGGCTTTCCGGTTTTGTCCAAAAAGGCAAAGGGCGGATAGTTGGCGTCAATGCCGTTCACATAGTGCTCGGCGGCCAGGGCGCTGCCGGCCAGCAGCATGCACGCGGCAACAAGGGAGAGAAAAAGGGCTCTGCAGCTCATTCCGACACCTCATCTTAGTGTTTTATGTGAAAAAAGACCACAAAAGGCATTTGTAC
>JAJDJN010000242.1 GCA_030267245.1 Desulfovibrio sp. OttesenSCG-928-A18 | reverse complement strand
GAAAAAATTGACCTTGACGTATGTCTGATAGGCCTTTGCCCAATTTTTCCGGCGCGCCTTGCCAGGAGAAAAAAATAGTCTTTTCACGGACAGGATTTATTTTGTGACAGCCCCTGTCGCGCCTCTCGCAACTTTCGGCCTGCATTTTTTCCCCTGGCGAAGGCTATGTATTTTTGCGGTGTTATTCTCCTCCGTGCCGTTGACCTGCGCTGCGGCGGCATTTTTCCTCTCGATAATTTTCGAAAATGTGGTACCGTGTTCATAATCCCGGATTTGTCCGGATCGTGTTCATTGCTTTTCAGGTATCGTATCCGCTCCCGCTGTTTTTGGGAGGATGACCTTGTGTCGTGAGCGCCTGTGACCAGCCCGGAAAGGCGCTTTGGCCTCCAGCCTCTGTGAGAAATGCCATGCTCATGGACAACCTCGCCGAACATATGGAAAGCTTTTTTGAAGCCGAACTTGACGAGCGCGACATGCTCACCGCAAGCGGGAATCGGGAACGCATTCCCGGACCGCGTCCGGCAGGCAAAGATCCTTTGCAGGCCAATGCCGCGCGAAGGCGTGAACGCGCACCGGCGGGCAACGGCGCAGGGCGCGGCAGGCAGCGCGGCTCCGTACTTCCCTTTGCCCCGGGGCAGAAAGTCTCAACCCCCGCGTCCATCCCGGGCTTTGACGTAAGGATTGCATCCAGACGCTGCAAAAGCCCCTGGGAGGAGATGCCCGCCGCGCTCAGGGCCTATGACCGGATCATTGAATACATGCACCGCACGGTCAGCTTCACGCACCTCGGGGCCCTGAACTTCTCCGCCATTGAAGATGTGCTGGTGGAGCTTGTCGGCAGCCTGCGCAACAATATGGATGTGCTCATCTCCATTCCGCGCATCGTGCAGCGCGATAACTACCTCTACACCCACAGCGCCAATGTGAGCATCCTGCTGGCTGCCTTTGCCCTGTGCTGCGGCAAGGGCGAACAAGAGGCGCTGCTTGCCGCCCAGGCCGGCCTGCTCTTTGATCTGGGCAAAACCCTTTTGCCTAAATCCCTGCTCCATTCCAACAGAAAACTTACGGAAACTGAACAGTCCCTGGTCCGTAGACACCCGCTGCTCGGGCATAACCTGTTGGTGGAAAAAATTGCCAAGGCGCCGCCCTGGGTGCTTTCGGCCGCCCTTGAGCATCACGAACGCTTTGACGGTTCCGGATACCCGAGGGGCATAGCCGGTTCCGCCATTTCCGACATCGGGCACCTTGCGGCCATTGCGGACACATACGATGCCCTGGTCAGCCGCCGCCTGTACCGCGAGGCCCTCAGCCCTTCCCAGGCCCTCGGGCTGATGTACCGCCGGCGTGAAAGCGACTATCATGCGGATTTTCTCAGTCTGTTCATACGCATGGTGGGTATTTATCCCGTGGGCAGCATAGTCCAGTTGCGTGACGGCTACCGGGGCGTGGTCACGGGCAGCAACATCAGCAACCCCCTCAAGCCCAGGGTGATGCTGGTCATGGATGCCAACGGTCTGGCCATGCCGCATATTGAGTGCGATCTGGCCCGGGACGATGTGGCGGACATCGTGCGCTGCCTCAAGCCCGAGGAAACCGGCATTCATCCGCACCAGATTCTCGGCTTTTTTACCTCCGCGTATCCCGGTGCGGGGTAGGAGGACCGGGTCACACATGGAGCAAATTCACTTTGAAAAAGTGCGTTTGCTTTGCAGGGCTTTGTTCTCAAATCCTTGCCTGAAATGATTGCGGGCTGGCTTTGCCCGCCGTTAAGCAAGCATTTCAAAGCTAAACTGCTTTAAAAAGCACGCGGGTTCAGGGCTGCCGCAGGAACTGGGGATATGGCTTTCAGCGATTTTCAGGCCAAGCAGAAGCAGAACGCGCTTCTTGCCGTCGTGAGAGACTATTTCAGCAAACATGACGGCCACTTGCTCTGTCTTTCCGATGATGCCAGCCTTGTGTCGCTCCTGCGGGCCATTGTCAAGGATCTGTCCCTGCCCCAGGCCGGGCTGCTGAGCGTGATCCCCGGCGCTTCCAAGGCCTTGAAGTGCATAACGGAAAGCTATGAAGAGGGAAAAAAACCGGCAGTGTTCATTGAGCGCATGCTGAACGACATAGGGGACACGGGTTTTCTGATCCGGCAGTTCAAGGATTCTTTTCCCGAACTGAAAATACTGGTCATGACCACCACCGCTGAAAAAAGCCGGGTCATGCTGCTGCACGAGGCCGGCGCCGACAGTTTCATCCTCAAGCCCATCAGCCGCAATGACATGGTGGAAAAAATGGCGGCCGTGCTTCGTCCCCCCGGCGCTCTCAGACAGTTGCTGGACAAGGCGCGCAAGTTCATTATCAGGAATGTGAGCGCCGAAGCCATGCTTATTTCCAAAAAGGTGCTGGAACTCAAGCCGGATAACGCCGCCGGCTACGTTGTGCTGGGTGACGCTTTGCGCCTGTCCGGAGATGTCCATAAGGCGCGGGCCGCTTATGAACGGGCGCACAAGTATTCCCCGGAATTTTTTGAGCCGCTGCAAAAACTCGTGGATCTGGCCAGGGAAACGGGCGACAAGGAACGGCAGCTGGAATATCTCAAGTGTCTTGACGCCCTCTCGCCCCTCAATGCCCAGCGCAAGGTGGAAATAGGCGAACTGCACATCGCCCTTGGCAATACCGAGGCGGCCACCCAGGTTTTTGACAATGCCGTGTCCCGGGTCTTCAAGGAAGCCATGGCGCAAGTGGCGGCAATGACGGAAAAGGTAGCCGTGTCCATACAGGACAGCGACCCGGTGCAGGCGGAAAAGTACCTGCGCAAATGCCTTGAACTCAAAGGCAAGGACCTGTCGGCGGATGATATCGCCATTTTCAATCATCTCGGCATCAGCCTGCGCAAGCAGGGGCGCTGGCAGGACGCCATCACCGAATACCAAAAGGCCCTCAAGATCTCGCCCAGAGAGGCGGGACTGTATTATAACATAGGCATGGCCCACGCCGAGGGCAGGGACTATGAATCCGCCGTGCGCAACATGCAAAAAGCCCTCTCCATCAACCCTGCCCTGCCCGAGAGTTCCGCCCGGCTTGCCTATAATATGGGCAAGATATTCGCCCTGGGCTATACCAGGGACAAGGCCTTCCAGTGTCTGGAAACAGCCCTGGCACTGGAGCCTGGCTTTGAAGCGGCGCAAAAAGAACTGGAGCTGCTTAAACAGCAGGAGCAGCAATCCGGTGAATCCGGCGCCCTTTGAGCCTGCCACCGGGATACGCCTCCGGCGGCCAAAGGGGCGCT
>JAJDJN010000241.1 GCA_030267245.1 Desulfovibrio sp. OttesenSCG-928-A18 | reverse complement strand
AGACCTGGGAGACCTGGGAGACCCGGGAGCAGGGGCCCCTCATCGCTTTTGCGTCATACAGGCTAAAACATTGGCCTTTACAGGATTTCTGGTTATAATTTTAGATATATTATATTGTTATAGTATTTATAAAATTTTTTATAATATAGTATAAAAACGCTTGAGATTTTTTATAACAGTATATATTGTGCGCATATTACGATGGGACTTTGTCTCCCCGTTTTTTTCGACTGATTTTTTCGGTTCTCCGGCGCCAGGCGTGTGGCGGGAACTGATTTTTGCATCAGCACGAGGGTGCCCGCGCCGTGCAAGGGTGCTTTGCAGTGCCCGGGAAAGGGCTTTGCCGCTGTTGGGCGGCAAAGTCTGAAACAGGAAAACGCTGATTAACAAGGTTTTTTGTCCTCTGGTAAAGAAAGGCGGGCTCGAGGCGATTGTAGAGATACACAAGCTTCGTGCGGGATGGGCCCTGTTTGAACAGGGCGCGGCCGGAGGGCAAAATACCATCAAGCGGCGTTTTTTCCCGGGGAACGGCGCGGGAAGGGGAAAGGCGCTTCGCATCGCGAAGCGCCTTTTGAATTTTAGCCCCGGAGCATCCGTCTCGGCAAAAAAAAAGGCGGAGCCCCTCAAGTTCAAGCAACGCCGGCCGATAAGCTGAATGGCGACCCCCTTGTGGAAAAGGAGGACAGCATGGCTGTCAATAATGCAGGCCTTGTTGTGGCAGCGGCAAAAATGTCGCTGGAAAAAGTCAAAGGCGATATCGTCACCCAGACTCTGGACAAACTGAACCCCATTGGAGGCAACAAGAAAAAATCGAAGAATCCCTGGCTCACTTCCATGAGCGATACCTATGATCTGAGCAAATCCGTGCTCTCGGCCGCATACAGCGCCAAAGGCATAGGCATCAACACCAAGAGCTGAACAGATCGCGCCGGACATTTCACCCTTTCGCGCCAGGAAATGCCGGCTCAACCCCAGCAGGGGATTGCCACAAAACAAACCCGTGAGCGTCGGACGGTCCGACGTTCACGGGTTTGTGGCTTGCAGGCGCCAAGCAGCCAGGCGCGGACAGAATTTATTGAGAGACAGCCCCTAGCCCGCCTGAAGTCCCTTGCTCATAAATCGCTGTTGCTGCGTACAAAGGCGAGGAGTTCGGCCGTGCAGTCCTCGATGGGCATGCCTTCGGTGCTGATCACGCAGGCCGGGTTTTCCGGCGGCGTATAGCCCGAACCCACGCCCGTGTAATTGCGGATCTCGCCCTTGCGCGCCTTGGCGTAGAAGCCTTTGCAGTCCCGGCGTTCGCATTCTTCCAGAGAGCAGGAGACATAGACCTCCCGGAAGGAAGCGGAGCCTATTATACTGGCGGCCTGCCGGCGCATGTCCTCGGTTGGCGAAATGAAGGCGCACAGGCAGATGGTTCCGTTGCGCACCAGAATTTTTACCAGTTCCGCGATGCGGCGGATATTTTCCTTGCGGTCTTCTGGCGTGAAGCCGAGATCGGAGCACAGCCCCCCCCCGGATGGCGTCGCCGTCAAGGACCACCACGTTGCGTCCTTCCTCGAACAGGAGTTTTTCCACGGAATGCGCCAGGGTGGATTTTCCCGATCCGGAAAGTCCGGTCAGCCAGAAGCCCATGCCCCTGTGGCCCTGCCGGGACTCGCGCATTTCCTGGCTGACGTGGCTGCGCGGGGCTATAAGATGCTGTTGTTCCATAAAAGCGTTTCTTTACCTGCTATTTTTGGGTTATTTGTTTGTGGCCAGAAACTGCTTGGCCCGCGTGGCTTCGGGGCTTGACGGGTAGCGTTTGACCAGTTCCTGCAAGCGTTCGCGGCCGGCGGTCTTCTTGTTGGCGTTATACAGGGAGATGCCCTGCTTGAGCATGGCGCTCTGCAGTTTCGGGCTGCCAGGATGCTTGCTTATGACTTCCTGATAGGCCAGGGCCGCACGGGCATAGTCCTGCATCTGAAAATAGGATTCGCCTTCCCAGAAATAGGCGTTGCTGGCCAGCTTGTGCCCGGGAAAGCTGGTGGTGAAGTCCTTGAAGGCCACCACGGCGTCCTTGTAGCGGCGCTGGTCAAAAGCCTTGATGCCCGCGTCATACAGCGCGTCCGCCGTGTTGGTGGGCGCGGCCGGCGTTATCACCGCACCGCCGGCGCCCTGGGTGGTCGGGTTGGTGGCCGAAGGCGGCACAAACACGGGCTGCGGCTGCGCCGCTGGCGGCGTGTAGGGCGCGCTGTTCAGGCTGTCCACATTGATGGCCAGTTGCGAGCCCATCTGACGGACCACGGCTTCAAGACGCGAAACCTTGTCACGCAGATAGGCCAGTTCGCCCCCCTGGCCGCCGCCCTGCAACTCGTCCAGCTTGCCGTGCAGCATGTTCAGTTCCTGGCGCATGGTCTGCATTTGCGCCCACATTTCCGCCTGGCCCGGCAACACCTGTTCCACCTGCCCCACCTGGGAAAGCAGGCCCTGTATCTGCTGTTCATGCCGGTCCACCCTGGCCGTCAGATTGCCGGTGCCGCCGCCGGTGCTGACACAGGCGCTTTGGACAACACAGGCCAGCAGGCATACGATTTTGAGAAAATGCTGCCGCATGGCTACGCTCCTTGGAATAACCGCATTACGCATGCTTAGCCCCGCCCCGGCACGTCCGGGCCGTCAAGGTCGGGGTCGTATTTTCTGGCCCGGCGAAAGCCGAAAATCAGATAGCATATGCCGCCGAGCACCGGAACAAAAATGCACACGCCAATCCAGATAAGCCGCTCCTGATTCGAGGGGAAAATCCGGTGAAAGGCGTGCCAGATGCCGAAAAGGTTGGGTATGGCCAGGAACCCGACAAAGACAAGGGCGCCAAGGCTGAGGTCGGTCATGGGCATGATGGTGACTCCGTAACGCAAAGGAGGCTGCCGGCTGGCAGGAAACACAGCCGCCCGGGGCGCGGGCCGGAAAAAGGCGCCGTCCCTGTCCGCCGTTGTTATTGTTTTCCGTTGTCGGGTTTGGCGCGCAGGATCATGATGGCCGTCAGGCCGGCGCCCAGGCAAATGGCGACATCGGCCACGTTAAAGGCCGGCCAGTGCCAGCCCAGCACATGCAGGTCAAGAAAATCCACTACAGCGCGTATGCGCAGCCGGTCAACGAGATTACCAACCGCGCCGCCAAGGATGCAGCCCAGGCCGCAGAACAGCAGCTTGTCATTTTCCTTGGCGCCTTTGGCCAGAAACAGGATCACCCCAACTGCCAGAGCGGTGCTGCCGAGAAAGAGCCAGAACTGCCAGTTACTGTCGGGGTTGTTGAGAAAGCCGAA
>JAJDJN010000240.1 GCA_030267245.1 Desulfovibrio sp. OttesenSCG-928-A18 | reverse complement strand
TCCAGGGGGCAAAGGCCCCGTAGCATCTCGTCCAGGATGCGGGTTAATCAGTGCTTCCTGAAATGCTTGCAAGCGAGCTTTGCTCGCTGTTAAGCAAGCATTTCAAAGGTAAACTGCTCTAAAATGCTCGGCAGGGCTTTGCCCGCAAAGCCCTGCCCCGAGCCCGCCGCGCATATGAACTCGAACTTCCTGCCGAAGCGTCTTTTTTCCTTTCTTCAGACCATATTCTTATATATCACCCGCTTGCTGCAAAGAGACGAAAAAGGGCCCGCACAAGGCAGGGATTGCCTTGCGGCCCTTTTTGCCGCCCTGAACGCGCAAGAACGCTATGTGTCGCTTATGACCCCGTCCTGGAACCCGGCCGGGCATGAGCTCTCCCGGCCTGTGGAGCTGCTTGTGGAGCGGCCGGCGGACTGCATACGGCTGCTGCGGGCGCAAAAGGCGCATTGGCGCGGGGCGCACCCCCTGTATGCGGTCCGGATTGCGAAACAATGGCTCTTCGTCCTGCTGCGCAGCCCGGAAGACGGCTTCATCTGCCCGGACTGGGCCGGGCGGCTTTTACAGCGCCGGGTTCTGCAAAGCAACGGCCTGTACGGGCTCGAGGAGCGGGACTATTTTCAGCTTGCTCTCTACCGCGCCATGGTGCATGCACCCGGCCTGGATGACGGGGACCTCGTCCGCCTGCGCAGCCTCCATGCGGCCCAGGTGGAGGCCAAACAGGAGCAGGGTGGCCAGGAGGGCCAAGAAGGGCTGGAGGGCCAGGAGGGCCAAGAAGGGCAGGAGGGGCAAGATGGGCAGGAGGGCTTTGACCAGGAACTGGACCGGCTCTTTGTTTTTATGCGGCAAAACGCCTTTACCTTTACCCGCCCGGCGGATCCCTTTTTGTATTTTGAAAGCAGGGTCCATGCCGTTGAACGCGCGTACAGTTATTTGAAGCAGCACTGCTCATTGCGCGATGTACGGCTGCTCATGCGCAATATGCACATGTGGCCGAACACCATTTACTTTCGGGCAAAGCACGAAAACAAAGACTGCTTTGTCAAATATTTCGTATACGGCGAAGCGTCCACGCAGGAATTCAACTACACCAGGCATCTGCACGGCAAAGGCCCCGAGCACTTTCCCGAGCCGTTTTTTTACAAAGACGAATACGGCCACAACTGCATCGCCCTGCGCTACATACATGGCCGCGGCTTGCGCCAGGCGCTGAATGAAGGCGGCGTGGACAAAAAACAGCTCATTGCCCAACTGCGCCGCATTGCCGAGCTCTTGCGGGACGAGCGTTGCGTGCACCGGGACATATGGATGGACAACTTCATGCTGGAAGATAACGGCAGCCTGCTGCTTATGGACTTTCAGTTCGCCGTGGGCCGCGATCCCTACCGGGAACGCGAATTCGCCCTCAAACATCCGGAAAAGCTTGCCGGACTCGGGGCCGTGCCCGGCCGGCCGCGCATGATCTGGGACGATATGGCCGCCTTTTTGACCCTGCTGGAACGTATAGGCCATGACGAGGACAGCCGGGCCGAGTACGGGCGGGCGCGTACATTTTTTCAGGAGAACAGCGGGCGCTACGCCATCGCCTATCCGGGCAGACGCCTGGTTCTGCTGCGCCTTGCCTTGCGCAAGTTCCGTTGCAGCCTGCTCCCCCTGCGCAGGCTGCGCCGCCGCTGCAGAGGGCAATACGTGCCGGACTAGCCTGCATATTGCATGAGCAAGCTCGAAATTACAGCATGCGAGCTTGCTCATGCAATATGCAGGCTAGCCCCGCCTGCTCAGACCGAATTTTTTCAGCTTGTACTGCAGGGTGCGGCGGCTGATCCCCAGGGCTTCGGCCGTCTTTTCCCTGTGCCCCCGGTTCGCCCGCAAGGCGTGGAGCAGGGCGTTGCGTTCCGCCTCTTCCAGGGGCGAGGCGGCCTCGGGCGGCGCGGATGCGGCGGACAGGGACTGGAGCCAGTGTTCCCCGGCCTGTGGGGAAGTTTCCGGGGCCTGGGGGAATGTTCCGGGAGCCTGCGTGGATGTTCCCGGCGCGCCGGGCTGGCGCATTGCCTGGCTTGTGCCCGCCGTGCCCGGGCGTGCGCCTGCGCTGCCCGCTTGCGCGCCCGTGCCCTGTTCCCCCGCCTGCTGCGCAAGATTGTGGGAGTTCAGAATCTGAGGCGGCAGGGAATCGCAGTCAAGAATATCCGAGCGGCTGAGAATCAGGGAGCGCTCAAGAACGTTCTCCAGTTCCCGCACGTTGCCCGGCCAGGGATACAGGGTCAGTTGCTGCAGGAACGCCGGGCTTACGCCCCTGAGTTCCTTGCGGTTTTTATCCGAAAGCAGGGCGATGAGATGGCTGACCAGCAGCGGCAGATCCTCCAGGCGTTCGCGCAGGGGAGGCGAGACCACTTCCAGCACATTCAGGCGGAAAAAAAGATCCTCGCGAAAAATTCCATCGGCAACGGCCTGCCGCAGATTGCGGTTCGTTGCGGCAAGGATGCGCACATCCACGGGCACGGAGCGCACGGAACCCAGCGGCTCCACAACCCTGTCCTGTATGGCCCGTAACAGCTTGGCCTGCAAATCCAGAGGGATTTCGCCAATCTCGTCCAGAAAAAGGGTGCCGCCCGAGGCCAGCTGGAAGCGCCCCGGCTTGTCCTTGACCGCGCCCGTAAACGCTCCCCGCTCATAGCCGAAAAGCTCGCTTTCCAGCAGTTGGGCCGGCAGGGCCGCGCAGTTGACCTTGATCAGCGGTTTCTGCGCCCGGCCGCTGCAGGCGTGCAGCGCTTCCACAATCAGCTCCTTGCCGGTGCCCGATTCGCCGCTGATCAATACCGTGGCCTCGCTGGGGCCGGCCTGGCGGATGAAATCATGCACTTTGCGCATGGGCTGGCTTGCGCCCACCAGGGGCTTCAGGGCGGCATCGCCCGACAGTTCGGTGCGCAGGCGCTCGTTTTCCTCCTGCAGGCGGCTGTATTCCCAGGCCCGGCTGAGGGTCAGGATCAATTCGTCATTATCGGCCGGCTTGGTCAGGTAGTCAAAGGCCCCCCGTTTCATGGCCTCTACAGCCGTGCCCACCGTGCCGTAGGCGGTGAGCAGGATCACGGGCAGGGAGGGGTTGATGGTGTGCAAGCGGGTCAGGGTCGCCTGCCCGTCCATGCCGGGCATGCGCATGTCCACCAGCACCACATTGGCAAACTGGCTGTTGGCGCTGAACAGCTCGACCCCTTCCTCGCCCGAAGAAGCCTCAAAAACCTGCCAGCCGGCATCTTCCAGCACGGCGCGCACCATGAGCCGGTGCCCGGGTTCGTCGTCAATAACAAGAAGGCTTTTCATTCCGCG
>JAJDJN010000024.1 GCA_030267245.1 Desulfovibrio sp. OttesenSCG-928-A18 | reverse complement strand
TGAACAAATGCTATTGGGAACATGTCGTGTAACAACATGTACAAAAGACAAAAGCGACCATATTTATACTCGCATTTCTATGGACGACAGCGTTGAATATGGAGCATATACAAGCAACATCCAAATCGCAGAACTAAATGCAATCAACGCATGCCTTGCTGTCATAAAATGGAAACAACTTAGCGAGTTCTACCAAGACTTAGAGCGTGAACGGCATATAACATATTCAACGAATTGCGCTCTTTTAGATACAGGTGATAAGTATAATGAAAACACGCGTATTTAAAATACAATTCTCAGAGTATATCCCTGAAACACTCAGCACAGAAACCTTATATATTTCTATGGAGTGCGCTATTGCGTCCCATAAATGTGCATGCGGGTGCGGGCAGGAAGTTGTCACACCGTTTAGCCCTACGGATTGGAAACTCACCTACGACGGCGAAAGCATCTCGTTATCGCCATCAATCGGAAACTGGAGTTATCCATGTCGCGCTCACTACTTTATACGTAATAATAGAGTTATTTGGGCAAGCGACATGTCGCAGGAGGCAATTCAGCTTGGTCGCTTGGGAGACAGAAGAAGAAAAGCAATACATTATAACCAAGAAATCGATGAAATACCAACGAATACAGAGAGCGGAGTTATGTCTGGAGGAATATTGAATGCAATTGCTCGTTTCTTTGGATTCAAAAAATAACACCTCAAAAACCTATTTACATACTGGTACGCTATAATTTTTCTACAATTACCCCTGTCGTATTGTCCATGCGATATTTGGTTATGGTTCCGTCAATAATTCGATTGCACACCTCAACGGCTGTTTCAACGCTTACGGCGAACCATTCTTCTGGGTGGTATGGCTTGCCGCTAGCACTGGTGAGCGTCATATTCAGTCGCTGCTGATACAGAAAGGCATGGATAAGGTTTTCAAATTTTTGCGGGTTCAGATTGAAACACTCTATTTGGGCCAGTAGTCGCACCGGCGCTTCAAGATAGGTCGGATCAGTGTGGGCATTTTTAATGCGCTCCTGAACATCTTGGCTGGAATAGCCAATCTTTACCAGTTTACCCGTGTTTTTTAGGCTGGCGAGAGCCGGGGCTGTCGTTTCCGACCCCAGAATGTAGATGAAGCCTGTAGGCTTGTCACCCTGCGATATTGTGAAAGACTGGTCTGAAAACAAGTTCAAATCGAAATTGACCCGCCGACTGTGCGGGTCTTTATATAAGGCGCGGGCAAGTGAGCGTTTAAGCAAATCGGCTTCCGTGCCGTTTTCAAATATAACGCGCAGTCGGGGGTTATCCCTTTTGGAGTCCGCCGTGTCCTCCTTGAGGATTCTGTCCACATAACAGAGCTGTCCCCGCAAAATGAACATTTGGCCTACAGCAGCTTCTGACTCACTGGAAAAGCGTTCCAGCATGACTGCCTTGGTATTAAGAACACCTTGCACATCCTGAAACATTTTCTCATACAGATAAAAATCTTCGCACGGCTTACGGCTGGCTATTTCATCGGGCATGTCTTTATCTGTGGGGGGAGTAACCGGCGTAGCGGTCAAAATGGACGCGTCTATGCCGCCAAGCAAGCCCAGGTCGTCATCATCGGCAAAGATATCATCAAGAGATGTCACCTCTCGCTCGGTAACTGGCGCTGGTGCGACAGCAGAATTCTTATGCGAAGGCTCGCAGGGAGTGAGTGGCACCGCCGTATCGCCTAACAGCCCAACGCTGTCATATTCCAAAACCTTTGCACGCAGTTCAGACCGCGTTCGATACCCTTTGAGCCGCCACGCAAGAGACTTCTCTGCTGGGATATCTTCATCCGGTTCGCGTTTATGCACTTCATAGAACGCGACAAGCTCCAAAAAAGCAGGAACTGATTGGTCAGTGGACGTGGTCGCCTTTTTTTTGAGCGGAATAACGCCGGAGAGCAAGCCGAGGTCGTCCTCTTCATCAAAAATGGCATCCAATGACGTTGCCGTATCGCGCGGCGTTGAACGGAGTTTCATGGCTTATTCCGCTGCGGGGGCTTGCGCGGCCTGCATCTGTTGGGCTTTTTTGTTTCGCACATAGGCCAACACTTCCGCCAATCGCCGCTCATAAGCGTCCGTTGCATTCAAAGAGGGCTCAACCCCGAACTGGCGCTTGAAATCCTTGATTCTGGGCCAGAGCAGCACGGCCTCTTCTTCGCTCACGCTGGTTCTTTGTGCGGTAACTTGATCCTGGATGGTTTTCAGCATGGGAGCCGTGACCGACTTGGAAAGAATTTCATACGCGCCCTGGAACGGGTTTATGCTTTCTATCAAGTCAATATTCAACGAACTGACATTGATAAACTTCTCCCCTACACGCAGAAACGCCTGTGCACCCGCTGAATTGGCTGGAGCATCTTCCCCTTCTGCCTGGCTATCGCCTTGAACAACCTGTGCGTCCGGCGGCAGTTCCGTAACCAGCCCGCCGTTGGCAGTAATGACCATTTGCGTCTGGGCGAGGTCGTTCAGCAACGATATATCCTCTGGCGGCAGGTCGGGAAACAGTTGCGTAATGATTTTGGGCATCGCAACTTCAGTAAGAATTTTATGCTCGTCCGGCTTTGCTATTACCGGATTAACCGCTTCAGGCGTATTCATCAGGGTTGTAACTATTTGCTCAATACCGCCGGAGTTCAATATTTCATGAACGCGCGGCGATATGGGCAATGCCAAGTCATCAATGACGATTTCTCCCGGCTGGAGCGTCTCGCCCTCGCGCAGCAGGGAACGGGGCCGGAAAGTGATGTTTGGGGCCAACACCTCCCGCATAAGCAATGACAAGGTGATCGCCTTGAGCATGTTGTTCACGGAATTTTTTACGTCTTCATCTTCCGCATCCGGCTGGGCAATAAGGTTTGTGAACTGCGCGTGGCTTTTGCCTTCGCAATCGCGCGTGGCGCGGCCAATGATTTGCACAACTTCCGTCAAAGAAGAACGGTAGCCAATGGTCAGCACATGCTCGCACCAGGGCCAGTCGAACCCTTCCTTGGCCATGCCGAGCGCGATGATGATATCCATTTGATCGCGCTGTTTTATATCGCGCAGATAAGCAAGCACGTTCACCCGCATGGGGTCGTCCGTAACCAGATCAGCCACCTTGAGCAGTTTCCCGGCGCTGGTTTTCAGTGTCATTATGCCTGTTTTCGGGTCTTTTTCCATCACTTCGCCGATGGCATCCAAAACGGAATCCACTTCGGAATATTTTTGCCCGGTGGATTCAGCGGAATTGACGTTGGGAATATGGACAATGGTTTTTTTGTCCAAATCCAGCACTTCTTTCATGGCTTCAAGGTAGCGCCCTTGATAGAAATGGTATCCAAGGCCAAGCGACTTCAAATGCTTGTATCCGTTTAGCTGCTCATAATAGGTATAGGTTACTTGCGTGAACAGGGCTTCGGCTTCCGACGTGAGAATGGGAACCTGATCACCGCGAAAGTATGAACCGGTCATGGCGACAATGTGGGCAGAGGAATTGTGTATCAGGCCATCCACTATTGCCCCCAGCTTGTTGCCTTCTTCCGCAGAGGTGTGGTGAAATTCATCGATGGCAATGAGCGTATTGTCGAATTTATGCGGGTCGTTAAGGCGCTCATAGGCGAAGCGCAAGGTGGCGTGGGTACACAGCAAGTAGCGGCCTTTGGGATTGTTCAAAAATTCAATGAGTTTATCAACTTTGCCTTCATTGCCGAAGGTGCAGAGGTTGTACCCGGCATCCACATGCCAATCGGCAAAGAAGCCGAATTTAATCAAATTGGTATCGGCAAAAGAACCGCCAATGGAGATTTCCGGCACTGCGACAATGGCTTTTTGCAGCCCTTGGTTCAGAACCTTATCAAGAGCCAGAAACATCAATGCGCGAGATTTACCGGAGGCCGGAGGAGCCTTGAGCAACAGATATTGTGCATTCCGAGCGGCATAGGCCCGCGCTTGCATTTCTCGCATTCCCATGGAGTTTTGCGCGGTGCTCTGGCCAGTTTGCCCATAGCGAACGGTTAAAAGTTCAGTCATTTTTTCTCCTCACTTTCATCATGAAGCACAAGATCCCCCACCATGGCAGTCGCTTGTCAACTCTTTATATAGATTAAAAAGAAGTTGCACACGCTCCTCATCGTTAGCAAACGGCTTGTCTTGGTATAGCTTATCGACAGCTATATCTAGTTCAGCATGCGCTACCTGCAAAGATTCAGGCATTGTATCTGGATCATACATATTGGCCAAACTCATATCTGGATACATTTCTCGCGTTAAGAGTATTTTTTCTGCAAGTTCTTCGATATGTTTTTTTTGTTTTTCTGTGGCTTTTGGCCAAGGGAAATTATTATAAACAAGCGTACTTGAATAGCGATAGCGCATTTCAAGTCTTCCACACACGGCTCGCATCCATGAATTATGTACAGATGAATTTAAAATACCAAAATCATACAGTGTTGCATTTGGAATAATTTTTACCAGGTTACTACATAGAACATCTGGAGTGAGAAAGCCTATTGGGATGTACTTTCTGCGTTCAGAAGACACCTCTGGAACAATAATGAATGTATCACAGGAAATATTCGAAAATGCAAATTCTCGTGGCGTTTCTGCTAAACTCTGCGTGACAGGTCTTTTACTCGCAAGCCTAAATTTCTTCACTGCCTCAACTCGTTTAATTGCTTCAGGCATTGTGCGAAGTTCTGCAATAGAGCAGTCACGTAAAAACAAGAAGTATCGACAGTAACGATTAATGAATTCATCAGAGCCAATCCACGGCCTGAACCATTGCTTTGCTTGCGGCTCTATTCTTAAAAAATCGTCCTTTTCCTCAGATGTAAAAAGATAATTCCCGCCATCAATAGGCTGGTTACCTAAGCTCATGATGGGCACTGCACATATGGGCCTACTCCTACTCGAAATGAATACATCTTCGGCATCAATGAGGTATCCATTAATATTTTTTACTTGTTGCTTAACCCCGTCAGGACGATAAATAACCTTATGAGCCATGGGCTTTTTGCTAAAACCAACAATGATGCAGTGCACAGCAGCATTTCCCCGTGCCTCATTCCCCCACTTGAATGTATGGTATGCAAAATGAATTTTTATACCATACTCATCAAATAAATGCTTCCATAAAACTGCTACCTGTTCTCCCTGACAAATCGAATTTGTGGAGACAAACGCAGCAAGGATCTCAGGGTTGTGGTCCATCATGTCGGCAGCTTTTTTATACCATGCCGTCACATAGTCTAAGTTTCCCGCTCCGGCGATGCCAGAAAAAAGCTGCAGAAACTCATTCTTTTGTTGAGCAGTCATAAGTCTTGCCCCACCAAACGGTGGATTGCCAAATATATAGTTCAAATTTTCTGGTACAACGATACCCCTCCAAGATGTGGTGAGGGCATTATCACAAACAATTTCCGCAGTATTTTGCAATGGAATTGAAGGAAAAACCAATCCAAAGGCTTTCCCAAACTTCAAATTCATTACATGCTCCATGAGCCACATGGAAACGCGGGCAATTTCAACAGGGAACTCTTCTATCTCTATTCCATAGAACTGGTTGATCGTTACCTTAGAAATCCAGCTGACATCAAAAACAAGGGGATTCTGCGGCTCTTCTTTTCTGATTGCCAACAGAACCTTTAGCTCCAATTCCCGCAGCTCACGGTAACTGACTACCAAAAAGTTTCCGCATCCACAGGCTGGATCAAGAAAGCCCAATGAACTCAGTTTATACTGAAAATCGCGTAAAACTCGCGCCTTTTTCTTTCCTGAGTTCAGTGCCAAAATCTGTTCAAATTCTTCGTACAGCGCATCGAGAAAAAGCGGGCGTACGACCTTGAGGATATTTTTTTCGCTGGTGTAATGCGCCCCCATGGCGCGTCTCTTCTCCGGGTCCATAACAGCCTGAAACATAGAACCAAAAATAACCGGGGAAATATCGCTCCAGGCCATGTAGCCACAATCGAGCAACAAACGGCGGGCCTTGGCATCAAATTTGGGAATGGAACAGCACTCTTCAAACAACCCGCCGTTGACGTAAGGGAATTTTTGGAAAGAGGCAGGGAAAGATTTGCGCTCAGGAGCATTGTCAGGAAGGTTCAGCACCTTAAACAGCTTCTCAAAAAACTCTGCAAGGTCAGACCCATCCTCTTGGGTGTTCGACTTGATTGCATGAGTCATCTGGTTTGCTTCTGCAAAAATCGCTGTATCTTCTGCAAAAAAACAAAACAGCAGCCGCGTAAGAAAAACATTGAGCGCGTGCAGGTCGCCGTCTTCAAAGTGATTCACTGCACGAATGCGGTCATACAGCTTGCCCATCTTCTCACACGCTTTGACATCGGCTGGGTGTTCGGCGTAGGCAACGGCCTTCTCATACTGCCCGGTCAGTGGCAGAAAAAACTCATAATTGGTCTTGAAATCGTCGAAGTCGAATTCCGTATAATCGTCAACCTTGCCATCGTAGGCCAACACGGTTTTGAAATCAGTGACCATGACAAAACGGATTTTGTGCTGTGCAATCAGAGGCAGTGCGAGAATGCCATCCAAAGCCCTTTGCAAATCCTCCCCCTTTTGCAACGGGTGGAAGTATATTTTTTGAGCCACGGCAACATCACCGGCAACCTGTGCGACGTTACGCTGCTTATCACCCATCTGGAGACGCTTGATGGTGGCTTTGGGCACCCCATAGGTCAAAAGAAAGGAGAAGATGAAGTCTTCCTTCGCTTCGGTAACAATTTTTTCCAAAGCGGTAATGATTTTTGCCTGATTAAGAGCCGCCATTAATCCTCCAAAATCGTCAGTGAACTTTTGTTGTCTATAACAGTCATCCGTATATTTTCAAAATTTGGACGCTACAGATTTTAGGCTCGACCTCTTTTCGCTCCGGCCAATCTGTCTGCCAGCCGCGCCGTCCGTAAATGTGTATACCGCGACAGCATTTGCAGCGTCTTGTGCCCGGTAATGGCCTTGACCTCCATCACATCCAGATCGGTATTTTCAAAAAAACGACTGGTGGCCTCGTGGCGCAGGTCGTGAAAGCGGATATCTTCCAGCCCTGCCTTGGCCCGGACTTTTTTCATGGTGTCCGTTATCTGGTCTGCGGTCATACCGAAAACACGTTCTTCCCCCTCAATACGCGGAAGATTTTTCAGAATATCCACGGCGGCGGCTGATAAGGGAACTGTACGCGCTTCCGAGTTCTTTGTTTCCGGCAGGTAGACGTAGCGGCTTTTCACATTGACGTTCTTCCAACGCAGGCTGGCGATTTCTTCTCGCCGCATGGCGGTTTCCAGAGCAAACAGAATGACTGCCTGAAACGCCGGGGTTGCCGCTTTCAGTAGCTTCTCTTCCTCACCCTCTTCTAAGCGCCTGTCACGGCCTTTGGCCGGTTTCGGCTTGGCCGCTAGCACAACAGGGTTTTGCAGGCTTT
Organism: Desulfovibrio sp. OttesenSCG-928-A18; assembly: GCA_030267245.1. Taxonomy (GTDB): domain Bacteria; phylum Desulfobacterota; class Desulfovibrionia; order Desulfovibrionales; family Desulfovibrionaceae; genus Frigididesulfovibrio. The sequence continues at coordinate 8,972 of JAJDJN010000024.1, read as the reverse complement.
CCATGCCCCAATCTGAGCGGGCGTAATTGAACAGTTTAGAGAGCAGAGCGAAGTCTAGACGCACAGTGTTGCCGCTTACGCCTTCGGCCTCGCGTTCACGGCGGAAATCGGCAATATCCTTGGAACGGATGGTAGCCATGATACGATGCGCTATGGGACGGTGCTGCAAGGCCCTGGCGCGGTCGGCCTCGCGCTTTCCATGCTTTAGACGCGGAGTGTATTCCTCGATATAGCGGTCAAGACATTCGCTTAGGGTGTACTGCTCGGCTTCGGCCCTGGAGACGAATATCCCTCTGTCCATCTCACTTTCCATCTGCCGTGCCCAAGCCTCAGCATCAGCCTTTGTTTCAAAAGTCTTGCTCGTATCGGGGTAGCCCCGGCGGCGGATACGCGCTTTCCATTGCAGTGGGCCTCGGTTGGTGATGGTAGCCATATGTCTCCTTGTCGCTTGACCCAACTGTCCCAAAATTGGCCCAAAAAGTCAAATTCCCCGATTCGCTATTTGTACGAATCGAGGAATTTCGTTGCTATCCTTGGTGCCCAGGACGGGACTTGAACCCGTACAGAGTTTCCTCCGAGGGATTTTAAGTCCCTTGTGTCTACCAGTTCCACCACCCGGGCCGGGTGTTGCGGACAGGGCATGCGGTGGGGGCTGTGCGGGGCGCTCCGGCGCCGGGGGGTGCATGCTGTACGCGTTGTCGCTATAGCGTAGCTTGGGGCTTTGCGCAATATGCTTCTCGCGGGCTGATTTCAGGCGTCTGCCAGGGCCGAGAGGCGGGCCAGGCTTTCTTCCAGGGGGCTGTTTTCGCCTATGTCCTGGCGCAAAAAGGCATTGGCCAGGGGGCGGGTGGCTATGGCCTTGTCTATTTCCGGATTGGAACCCTGAGCATAAGCACCGATGTTGATCATGTCCTCCACGCGTTTATGGGCGGCCAGGCGGGCGATGACCACCCGGCCGGCCTTGATGGCTTCGCCGGGCACAATGTCGGAACGCAGGCGGCTGATGGAGCGCAGCACGTCAATGGCCGGGAAATGGCCTTCATCGGCCAGGTCGCGCGTGAGCACGATATGGCCGTCCAGAATGGACCGCACCGAGTCGGCTATGGGCTCGTTGAAATCGTCGCCGTCCACGAGCACGGTATAAATGCCGGTTATGGAACCCCTGGCGCTTCTGCCCGTGCGTTCAAGCAGCTTGGGCAACTGGGCGAAGACCGAGGGGGTGTAGCCCTTGGTGGTCGGCGGTTCACCAACGGCCAGCCCCACTTCGCGCGCGGCCATGGCAAAGCGGGTGACGGAGTCCATCATGAACAGCACGTCCTTGCCCTGATCGCGGAAATATTCGGCAACAGCCGTCGCAGCATAGGCCGCCCGCATGCGGATTAGCGGAGACTGATCGGAAGTGGCGATGACCAGCACGGACCGGGCCATGCCATCCGGGCCCAGGTCTTTTTCCATGAACTCCAGCACTTCCCGGCCCCGTTCGCCCACCAGGGCGATGACGTTTACGTCGGCCTTGGTGTAGCGGGCCATCATGCCCATGAGCGTTGATTTGCCGACGCCCGAGCCGGCCATGATCCCCACCCGCTGCCCCTTGCCCAGGGTCAGCAGCGAGTTCACCGAGCGCACGCCCACATCCAGCGGCTCTGTAATGCGCGGGCGGGAAAGCGGTGAGGGCGGGTCCGCATAAATGGGCGCATATTCGGGAAGATAGGGCGCCGGCCCATCGCCCATGAGGCCGCCAAAGGCGTCAAAGGCCTTGCCGAGCAGTTCCGGCCCCACCGGGAACAGCGGCGGCAGGCTGGAGTTGCAGACAAGACTGCCCGGCTGCACGCCGCGCAGGTCTCCATAGGGCATGAAGAGCAGCGCGTCGTCACGAAAACCGACCACCTCCACCGGCACCCCAGCGGCCGAGGGCAGCAGCCCCGCCGCGCCCGGAATAAACGATGAGCTCTGGCCTGGCAAAACGCCGCCTTGCCCGGTCCCTTGCCCGGTCCCTTGCCCGGTCCCTTGCAAGGCCCCTTGCCCGGTCCCCTGCCCCGCTCCCTGCCCCGTTCCCCGGCCGGCCCCATGGCCGTTTTCCTGCCCGGATCCATGCCCGGCTCCATGCCCGTTTATCTGGCCGGCCCCCAGCTTTGATTCCAGGCCGGAAAGGGAGCCGGAAGTGACGCCGGACGGACCCGCAGCGGCAGAGGCCGGATCATCCGGCAGAATATGACACAGGGAGCCAAGGGGGGCTTTGATGCCGCTGCCTTCCGCCACAAGACCCACGATTTTGTTTACCTTTCCGTAGGCAGTCACGGGCCGCAAGGCGGCAAGCAGGTGCAGGGCGCTTCTTGGATCGGGACTCATGATGCAAAAGACTCGTGCGTTTCATCATCCGTTGGTTCCGGCCCTTCCTCCCGCGCGGACGCGGCGGGCAAGGCAGCCGGGCCGGTTCCGGACGGCTCCACGGTCAAAACGGAGGTCCGGCCGGGCGGCACCACGCCGGAACCGGCAAATTGAGTCTGGGGCACGGTGGCCTGGGCCTGCGTTCCCTTGTCGGGAAGCGGCCGGGGCATTTGTCCTGATTGCCCGGATTGCTCTGATTGCCCGGATTGCACGGATTGCCCATATTGCTCTGATTGCCCAGAGTGCTCCGATTGCCCGGATTGCACTGTCGGCGTTGTCGGCTCAGCCGCCGCCTGTGCCGGCAGAGGCTGCTGCACGGGCGCGGGCTGCGCATTCGATTCCTGCCCGCCCTGCCCGTTCTGTGTTCCCTGCCCGGCCCGCGCGCTTTGCCCTGCCTGTGCCGGGCTATGGCCGCCGGGCTGCGCCGGGATCCGGCCCCCGGCATCTTGCCCCGCCCGGGCCGGCCCCGGCCCGGGCAGCGGGCACGGGATATCCGGGTCCTCGGGCAGACTCAGGGACTCAAGCACCGCCTGCACAGCGACGATCCGGCTTTCCAGCCGGCCTTCGGCCAGGGAGGATTCGCTTTCCACCACCATGCCGCCGGGGCTGATGGAGGCATCGCCGCGCACCCGCCACATGCCTACATCGGGAAAACGCTCCCGGGTCAGGCCGATGATGTCCTCCAGCATGGGCTCATCTTCCGGATTGACGCGGATGACCAGTTCCCGGCGCTTTTCCAGCATGGACACGGCCTCGGACAAAAGAACGCGCAGCATTTCGCCGCGCCGTTCGGAAAGCTCAAGACCCGTGACGCGCTCCACGGACAGCCTGGCCACAGCCAGCAGATCCTCGCGCCACTGCCTGAAAATATTCGAGCATTGGCCTTCAATGGCGCCGAGTACGGCTGACACGGCTTCGGCCATGCCGGCGCGGAACTGGTCTATCTCCTGCCCCGCGTCCTCGATACCGGCGTTGTAGCCCTGCTCCCTGGCCCGCTCCCGGATCGCCTCGGCCTCTTTTCCGGCCTGGGCGAGAATGTCCTCCGCCATGCGGCCGGCCTTCTGCCGCACCCTGTCCAGGTAGGCGGCTTCATCCGCGGGGGTCCAGGCGGTAGACCGGGCATGCTCTATGCCGCCCAGGCTGTGCTCGCGGCCCCCGGCAAAAATTGTGCCCCAGGCGCGGGCTTCGCCCTTTTCGTCCGCGCCGCCCTGGGCGGCGGCAAACGCCTGCCCGCCCTCGGCCGCCCCGATGCCGCCGGGATCCCCGGAGTCCGGCGCAGCCGTCGCGTTCCCGGAACTCCCCGGGCCCTTGCCCCTGGCGTCGGAAGGATCAGACAAAGACATCGCCTCCTCCACGGCTGATGGCGATGCGGCCCTCGCCCTCCAGACGGCGGACTATCTTCACGATATTCTGCTGCGAGGCTTCCACGTCCGAAAGGCGCGTGGGGCCCATGATCTCCAGATCCTCCCGGATCATGTTCGCCGCGCGTTCGGACATGTTGCGGAAGAACAGGGTCTTCATGTCCTCGGTTGCGCCGCGCATGGCCATGGTCAGATCCTCGTTGGAGATTTCCTTGAGAATTTCGCGGATGGAGCGGTCGTCCAGATCCTTGACGTCTTCGAACACGAACATCAGGTTGCGGATTTCCTCGGCCATGGTGGCGGATTCCTCTTCGATATCCGAAAGCACTTCCTCTTCGGTGGCCCGATCCACGGCGTTGAGTATTTCCGCCACGGAAGCGACGCCGCCCACCTTTTTTCCTTCCTTGCCGCCCATGGCGATGAGCTGGCTTTGCAGCACCTTGTCGACAGTCATGAGCATTTCCTCGGGCACGGCTTCCAGGTTGGCAAGGCGCATGAGCACTTCCGCCCGCACCCCGGCCGGAAGCTTGGTGAGCAGATCAGCGGCGGAATCCACCGGCAGGTTGCCCAGAATCAGGGCCAGGGTCTGGGGGTGCTCGTTGCGCAGAATCTGGGCCAGAAGTTTGGGGCTGACCTTGCCGATCTCGCGGAAGGGCTGCGGCCCTGTGTCCAGTTCCAGGATATCGCTTACGTACTTGGCCGTATCGCTGTCCACATTGGGCAGGAGCAGGCGCTTGACCGCCTCCTGTCCGCCCCGGACCATCTCCCGGCCCGTGACCAGGGCGTGGTAATATTCGCGCAGAACCTCCTCAACCAGCTCCTTGGGCACGGTCTCCAGTTCCACCATGGCCCTGGACACGGCCGCCAGTTCCTCGCGGTCCATGCGCTTGAACACTTCGCCCGCGAACTGCTCGCCAAGGGTCAGCAACAGCACCGCCGTTTTTTTCGCCCCTTCGACGGACAATTGCGTATCGGATGCCATGCTCCCGTCTCCCTCACTACCCGTTTACGCGGCCCTTGCGGGAACCTGCGCCCCGGCCTTGGCGGCCGGCTCCTTGAGCCAGCTCTTGATGATGCCCATGGCCTGCTCCATGTTCTGCTCGCTCAACTGGATGGCATGGGCCTTGATATCCTCGATCTTTTCCAGCATGGCCGTGGCCGCCACCGCCTCGTCGTCGTCATCCACCAGGGCCAGGCGCTCGTCCGACTGGGGCAGGCCTTCAAGGCCTTCAATCATGGCCCCCTCCACCTTGGGCCGGATCAGGGCCAGGACGACCGGGCGCACCACAAGCACCAGGAAGAGGAAGACCAGAAAGGCGTTGAGCATGGGCTTGCCGAAACGCAGCGCATAATCGGCAATTATGTCCAGGGTGCTCTGGGGCGTTTCCAGCTCCACGCTGTCAAAGGCGATGCTGCTGACTTCAATGGTGTCCCCGCGCGCGGAATTGAAGCCAACGGCGTTTTCCACAAGCTGGCGGATGCGGCGCAGTTCCTCGTCGCTGCGCGGCACAAAGACTTTCTCGCCCTCGGCGTTTGTCTCGTAGACTCCGTCCACGATTACAGCCACGCTCAAACGGTCGATGCCGCCGACATTGGCAATGATGTTCTGCTCTTCGTTGTTTATTTCAAAGTTCGTGGTCCGGCTTTCGCTGTTCTGGTTCTGATCGGATACGGTACCGGCCAGTCCGTCGCCCCGGAAGTTGGGATCCGGCACGCCGCCATCAATGCTGGCCCGGCCCTGGGTGCTGGTTTCGCTGCGGGTTTCGGAACGTACAACGGTTTTGTCCGGGTCATAGGTGCGGCGCTTGATGGTTCGCTGGCTGAAGTCCAGGTCCGCGTTGACGCGCACACTGATGCGCCCGGCGCCCACAACGGGCAGAAGCAGTTCTTCGATCCGCCGTTCCAGATTCTGCTGGGTCAGCAGCTTGTAATCGAACTGGGTGCGGGTCAGGCCGCTGAGGGAGCCTTCCTCATCGGGTCTGTACAGGACCTTGCCGTTGGAGTCCACAATGGACACCTTGTTTTTTTCCAGCCCTTCCACAGCCATGGTCACCAGGTTGACAATGGCCTCCACATCCTTCGGCTCCATCTTTTTCGAGCCGGAAAGCTTGAGCAGCACCGAGGCCGAGGGCTTTTGCTGCTCCTCGATGAACAGGCTGCGCGTGGGCACCACAAGGTGCACGCGGGCGCTTTCCACACCCGGAAACTCACTGATCGTGCGGGTCAGTTCGCCCTCAAGGGCCCGGCGGTAGGTCAGCTTCTGGACAAATTCCGTCTGCCCGACCTTTACTTCGTCAAAAACCTCAAAGCCGACGCCCTGACCGGTCAGAATATTTTCGCCCGCGATATTGATGCGCAGCCCGTAAACCTTGTCGCTGGGCACCATGATCACCGTTCCGTTCTGCTCAAGACGGTAGGGAACGTTCTGGGCTTCAAGGTTCTTGACCACCCGGCTGGCGTCCTCGGGAGAAAGGTTGGCGTAGAGTATGCCATACTCGGGCCTGCTGAGCCAGACCACCATGCCGATGAAAGCGGCCACAAGAACCGTGGCGAGCACGCTCACAAACACGCGCTGCGACATGCTGATGCCCGACCAGAACCTGCGGATGCGTTCTACTGCTGATGCGAATACCCCGGACATGTCCCTTTCCTCCAAGCACACCGCCCTCAGGGGCGGTCATGTATTTTCGTTCCGCCGTCGGCGGCCTGCCGTTCCCGATATGCTCTGTCCCGAAGCGATCAACTTTCAAGCGTGAACGCCCGGTAAACGCTGATTTAAGCGCTTCCTAGAACTGCATCCGCGTAATGTCTTTGTACGCCTCAATGACCTTGTTGCGCACGGCCGAGGTCAGGTTCATGGCCAGACTGGCCTTTTGCATGGTAATCATGAGTTCGTGCACGTTCTGCTTCTGCCCCGAGGCAAAGGCCTGAATCATGGATGAGCGCTCGCCCTGCAGGCTGTTTACCTTGGACAGGGAATCGGTGAGCACTTCGGAAAAATCCTTGCCCGCCGGCTTGTCCACGCCCGTTCCGCCGGGCAGTTCAGCGCCGATCTTTTTTTCGGCCTTGGCAAAATTCTGCAGCGCCGTGTTGTATGCCTTGAGTCCAACCGCCTGGATGCTCATTTCTCTTCTCCGTCCTTAACGGCCGCCTGCGCTCAGCCTAGCGGCTGATCTCCAGGGCCTTTGTAAACATCTGCTTGATGGTGTCCACCGTGGTCACATTGGCCTCGTAGCCGCGCTGGGCTGTCATCAGGGCCGCCATCTCCTCCACCACGTTAATGTCCGGGTAGGCCACATAACCGTCCGCGTTGGCGTCGGGGTGCCCCGGCTCGTACACCAGCTTGTGCGGCCTTTGGTCCACGGCCACGCTCTGCACGCGCACGCCGCGCAACTGCTGGTCAAAGGCTGTTTTCATCTGCTCCTTGAAAGAAGCGTCCACAGGGATGGATTCCATGACCACGCTGCGGCGGCGGTAGGGGCCGCCGTCCGCGGTGCGGGTGGTCTTGGCGTTGGCCAGGTTCATGGAGATGATGTTGATATGGGTGCGCTCGGCGCTCAAGGCGGAGGCGCCCATGTCGAGGGCTGTCATAAAGTCCATTATTTCTGTCCTTCCGATATAATCTGCTTGAGTCCTTCAAACTTGCTTTTGATGACCGTGGCCAGAGCGTTATACTGCAGGCTGGTTTTGGCCATCAGCGCCATTTCCTTGTCCAGATCCACGCGGTCTTCGCCGTGAATGATGCGCGGCTTAAAGGCCAGCTCCCAGTCGGCGTTGAAGCCGTTGGGGTCAAAGGCCGCCGGCATGTGCAGCTCGTTGGTGCGGCTCATTTTTCCTTTGGCGTCAAGGCCCAGCGCGGTCTGCAGTTCGTCCTCGAATTCAAGCTTGCGCGTCCGGTAGCCGGGCGTCTTGATATTGGCCATGTTGCTGCTGACGACGTTTTGACGTTGCAACTGCATGTCCAGCACCCTGGCTGTGAGGTTGATGTCTTTGTCAAACAGGCTTTTCATGCTTAATCCTCCCTCGGCGTCCCGCGCGGCCATGAAACAGGACACGGCCCTGGCAGGGTGGGAAAAAATTACCCTTCGCCGGCGGCACTGGCTTTGCAAAAAACATTCCATGCACATAATATACTGATATAACTATTTTTATCTAAATTAATCGCGGAACAGCCGTCAGTATTTTGGATGCCCGGATCCGGGCGTCAAAAGCCGTTGTAACGGCAGAAAGTGCCCGCCCGGGCTGGGAGCCGGGGCGGGTGAATTCCGGAATACAGGGCCGGAACAGGGTGCCGACGCGGCCGGTAAATTTTTACAATTCCCAAGGGGCCCAGGGGTCAGGGGCGGAGAGGCCGGGAAGTGGGCGGCACTTGCGCGGGCTTTTGGCACGCCATTTGCTTCATTCCGGGCACAAAGCCGTTCCGGCCGGGCAAGCCCCGGTTGAACGGGAGACAGCAAGATTATCAAGCGCCAGGGCGCAAACGCGCCGATAACACCGTCACGAACGGACTCTCAATATTTTTGAGGAGGGGATCATGAACCACGTCGATTATGAAATTAACAAGGAACTGGGCGAATGCTATCTGTTCATGGGCGAATTCGACAAGGCCCGCGACTATTACCTCAAGGCCGTGGAGCACAATAACGGCATGGCCGAGCCCTATCTCGGCCTGGCGGCCATCGCGGTGCACAAGGGCCAACTGGAAGAAGCCCACACCTTTTACCGCAAGGCCAATCTGGTCAGCCCGGGCGAAAAGCCCCTGACCGGTCTGGGCATGATAGAAGTGGAGCTTGGCCGCTATAACGAGGCCTTTGACCATTTCTGCGCCGCCCTTGACCATAATCCGGGCAACATGGTGGTGGTGAACAGCCTTTTGCAGCTGGCCTACGTACTTAACCGTCTGGAAGATATCCTGCCCTACCTCAGCGGGGCGCTGGACACGGGCGACACCGAAGCCGTGCGCTATGCGCTGGCGGCCTGCCTGCTCTCGCTGAACCGGGATGAAGAGGCAAAGACACATTTGGAGATGCTGCTGGGCGAGAACCCGTCCAATGACAGCGCCCGACAACTTTACGCGCAATTCGCCGCGTAAAACGGTGTGTCGCGGGTAACCCCGCGCATCACACGATCCCCCCCCGTACGATTTCCCGGCCTCAAGCTGGCGCGAGAGGCCGGGAGATCTAGGGGAGGATGGATTTTTACGGCTCATCCGGCTGAAGCGTA
>JAJDJN010000239.1 GCA_030267245.1 Desulfovibrio sp. OttesenSCG-928-A18 | reverse complement strand
AGCGGAAAAACGCATGCGCTGACTGTGCCGCTCCCGGAATCATGAGGGCTGTCATGACAGGCACCGCAACTGTTTTTGCTGGCATCACCCCCCGTTTTCTGCTCGCGGGGCTTCTGTTCTCCCTGACCCTGGCCATGGCCCAGCCGGCCCGGGCGGCGCTGGGGCCCTTCTCCGCCCTGGACATGGCGCAGCAGAGCATTGACGACAACAACTCCACCAAGTTCACGCGGGCGGTGGATATCGACTCCATCCTGCGCCGCGCACTGCCGCAAGTGGGCGAGCTTCTTCGCGCCGAGGCCGCCAGGAGCAATAATACGGACAACAATCTGATGCTGTTGCTGGGCATGATGCAGAGCATGGACCGGGAAAGCATGGAAAACATGCTCCTGCCCGTGCTCGGGTCGGAACTGAAGGGCTTTGTGGCCTACGGCATCAACGGCGGTTATTTTTCTGGCAGACGCGCGAAAACGGGCGGCGCGGTCGGGGGCACTCTGGCCTCCGCTCTGGACAAGCTGCCCGAGGGCCGGCGCGAGTTGGTGCCCGGCGATATCAAACTGCTCAAGGGCGACAGCGCCCAGGTCACAGCCACCCTGCTCGATCCGGGCGCCGGCGCCATCCCCCTGCTTCTGAACCTGGAAAAACAGGGCAGCGACTGGCGCGTGGTGGAAGTGGTCAACGCCCGGGAACTGTTCGATAGCTTTACGAAAAATAAAAAGAAATAAACCGGCGAGTAAAGAGCCGTCGCCCTGGCAGAGATCTTGCATCGAAAAAATGCTCCGGCGGGCAAAGGGCTGTTGCTTCTTTAGCCTGGATATTGCACCAACGCCGGCATGTTCGCTGTTTTTACATCGTAAAAACAGGATGTTGCACTATATGTTCCTGAGTTTGGCCGATCTGCGAATTGTAAAAAAGCTCTTTTGGGGTATGGGCTCAAAATCAGAAACGGATTTTGAGCCAAAGGCAGGTTGCGCCGCGCGCTTGCTGGCCGGCTGCGGTCACAAGCGGGCTAAGGAAATATGCTTGCCAGGCCTTCTTGCCGCCCTGTGTCTTTGCCTCGCCTTTGTCCTCTGCCTCCATTGCCCGGTGGCGGCGGCTGGCGAAGGAGTCCTGCCCGGCCCCCTCAACTCCCAGACCCGCACCCAGGACAGCACACGGGCCAGCACCAGGGCCGTCCCCCAAGTCGGACTCCGGGCTGTCCTGCTCGGTCAGGCCGTCAGCCCCATGACCGACCCTTCCTTTGGCCGCGTGTTGCCGCAGTTGCCAGCCGAGGCCGGCACGCCGTTGCCGCGCCCGGGCGCTGGCGATCCCGAAGGGGCGGGACAGGCCGGGCAATCCGGAGACTCGGGGCAAAGCCGGGCCCCCAGGACAAAAGATGCGGACGGCGCCGCGCCAGATAGCGAAGCTGCGCCGGCCGGGGCCATTGCGCCAGCACCAGCCGTGCCGCCCATGCCTTCGCTGCCGCCGGCTTCCGCCTTGCCCGGCGCTTCCCGGCCGCCCGAGCCAGAAGAGGAATACAAGCTGCCGGACCCGCGCAAAAGGCCCCTGCGCCTGTTCCTGCACGTGCCCGATACAAGCCAGACCGCCGGGCTCTACCTGGATTTTCTCGATGCCTGGCAGCGGCATTACAAGCTCCGGCCGGAACTGGTCAGAGCGGCGGGGCAGGGCGGCGCAAAGGCCATCGGGCGCATGCTCGCGGAAAACTCCAGCCGGGGCGGAGCCGCGCACGAGCGCCTGGATCTGGCCCCGGCGCAAGTTCCCGCATTTTTCGCCATGGCCATGGCCCCCAACGCCATGTACGCCAACGATGAACTTGTGGTTGTGGCCCTCTTTGCCGCCGCGCATAACGCCCTTTGGGTGCCGGAGCAAAGCCCGTACCGCAGCCTGCGGGATCTCCTCGAGCACGGCCGCGCCCTTGAGTCAGAGCCGGGCAAAAGCCTGCTCATCGCCGGCGTGGGCAGCTACACCGAACAGCACCTGGCCACCCTGATGCTTCAGCGCGCCGCCGGCATCAGCATGCGCTATCTGCCCATGCTCGGCTCCCGGGAGGCCACGGGCGCCACAAAGACCTACGGAGCGCACGCCTGCTGGGGCTATGCCCTGAACCCGGAGTCCATGCCCGGCATGCGTCCCCTTGCCGTGGCCGGCGACACCCGAGCGCCGCTGCTGCCCCAAACGCCCACCTTTGCCGAAGCCGGGACCCCGCTGGTCAGCGGCGCGCACTTTGGCCTGTGCATCCCCGGACGCCTGGACGGCAAAAACAGCGCCGACGCCAATCAGCCCGGCTACATGCGCGAAGCGCGCGAGCAAGCGCGCAAACAACGCGCGGAAGATTTCAAAAGCGCCGTGGACGCCATACTTGCAACGCAAGAGCTGCGCCTGGCGCTGCAACAGCGCGGCTATTACCCGGCCGCCTCCCTGCCCGTGAACAGCGTGGCCGAACTCGCCCTGTTCCTGGACACCCTGCGGGACAGCTTTACCCGGCTTGGCGAAGAATATGAAATATTTCCCGGTAGATAAGACCGGGTGTTACGGGGGAAGCCCCGAGGGCAGCGTTTCTTTGCCTGCCCTGAAAAGCGGATGGGATAGATATGAACATTTGCACGCTGAGCCGCGCCGTCCTTGTCTGCCTGTTCCTGCCGGCCTTCTGCCTTGCCGCCTGCAGCGGGGAAAAGGGACCGGGGGCGTATCTGGACGAAGCAGCCGGTCTTTACAGGCAGGAACCCGAAGACGCCGCCGCCATAGTAGCTGTTTTTACCCGGGGCCTGGAAGCACACCCGGACAATATCCCCCTGCTCCAGTCCCGCGCCGGCTTTCTCTGCAGCCATGGCATGCTGCCGCAATGCCGGGCCGATGTGGACCGCCTCATCCAGCTCAAGCCCGAACTCATTGAAGTGCGCATGATGCGCTGCATGCTCGACGAATTTGAAAAGGCCGATCCGGAACAGTACGATGCCTGCTACAGGGATATAGTCGGGCGCATCGCGGCCCTGCCGCCGCCGGCGGACGATGAAGCCCCGGAACACAAGCTGGCGCGAAAATTCAACTATGTCTTCGCCCTGCTCATGGCAGGGCACCCGGATGCGCAAACTGAACTGGAAGACTTGCTCGAACAGGCCCGGGCGCTGCAGCAGGAGGAGTTTTATATCGACCTGCTGCGCAACTTCGATAGACAACGGGTTCTGAAGGACATTTTCGGGCAAAAGAGCGAATAAGCCGGATTTTGCGCTGAGCGCAAAATCCGGGTGAGCAAGGGAGCAGCGCAGGCTGAAATGGTCGTTTGACGGCAGGGGTAATGCATAAATCCCCGGTGGAAATTGCCCTCG
>JAJDJN010000238.1 GCA_030267245.1 Desulfovibrio sp. OttesenSCG-928-A18 | reverse complement strand
ATCCCAGACTATACCAACGTGGTACTGGATAAATGCATCCAGGGCCCGGGCGCATTGGCGCAAGCTTTGTGCGGAGAAGGCTTCCAGAGTCCAGGCTGCGGGGGGCTGGTTCATAATTCTGTGCACGATGCGCAGGGCTTCCTGGTCCAGCCTGAGCCCTTGCCCGCCGGACAGGGCGGCGCAGGCCGGGCACAGGATGCGGCCTTCGCGCACCTGCAAAAAAGCCCCCTGCCCCGCCGCGCCCGCCAGAGGGAGGGAGTGTGCGGAGATCAACGCCGCCCCGCATCCGGAGCAACGCTCCGCTTCCAGGGCATAGCCCTGTTCAAAGACAAAACGGGCCCGAAAAAAAAGAGGGAGAAGCGAGGACGCGGCAGGGCATTCTTCAAGCAGCCGCACGGTCTGGCAGGTAAGGGCGTGGGCTTTTTCCGCGCCTTCCGCGCTTACGCCGAAGCTTTGCAGAAAACGCGCGCAGTTCATGGCGGCGCCCAGGCGCGGCCAGTCCGTGCGCAAGCGGGAGAGGCCCCGGATGAGCACGGCCTCCTGCAGGGCGAGATAGTCCCCGCGCCTGGCGCTGTTGACCTGGATTTGAACTTCGTTGAACATGTCCAGGCAACCGACAAAACGCCTGCGGCTGCGGCTGCCGCCAAAGGCAAAGGCCGTGAACAGGCCCCGCACAGGTGAAAGCAGCCGGACCCATAGATCCGCTTCTTTGAAGCTGCCTACCTGCAATACAAGCGCTCGATCCGAAAAATCAGCCATTCGCCCTGTCCGCCAGGGATGTGAAATGCATGGAAACAATGTGCTGGTAAAGGGGCATGACGCTGCTTGCGGGGGTTTTGGAACGGCAGCGGCCATTCGGGGGCTGTTTACCTTTGAAACGCTTGCTCAACGGCGAGCAAAGCTCGCCTGCAAGCATTTCAGGGCAAGGATTTGAGGGCAAATCCCAGCCGCCGGAGGTATTTTACCCATACGGCCCCGGTCCGGCATGGCCGGATATTGCATGAGTTTCGCGGCAGAAATCCCTGTAATCAGCGCTTCCTTAAATCCGCCGCCGCGCTAGCGCTTCCAGTGCTGGCGCTTTCGTCCCCTTTGCGGCGGGCGCTTGCCGTCGGAAAAACGTGCTCAGTCTTTGGGGAAACGCAGAACGCGCTCACCCGGGGTGGGCGCGCCGATGTCCTTGCCATTGTGCACAAGGGTGACCCCTGTGGGGTTGCCGAGCACCATTTCCAGGTTCTTGGTGTAGATAAGGGTCCGCTGCTGCCCCGGCTTCAGGGTGAAGGGGCGCAGTTTTTCACCGTCCACAGTGGCCCCGACCCAGCAGGTGCGCCTGGCGCTGATGATCATCTGATGTTCCAGGGGGATCTCGACCACCAGCGGCGCATCGGGAGCGCTGGCCACGCTTTCGCCGTCCGGGGTCTGTTCCGCCCCTCCGGAATCCGTGCCGGCGCCATTTTCCGGGTTCGCGGGTTCCTGTCTGGCGGAGTCGGGAGCGGTATCGACGGGGGCAGCTACTGCCAACGTGGGCTGAGGCTGGGCAACGCTCCTGTCCGGAGACTGGGCCGTGCCCGGGTTGTATACGGGGCCGCCGTATGGCGGCGGGTTGGTGGCCGCCATGGCGCTGCCGTGGCCCGAGGCAATGGGTTCGGGGCTGTGCAGAAAAGAACTGGGAGCTGTCTGGCCGCCGGCCGGAGCCGCCGGCACTGGCGTGACCGGAGCCGCAGGCGGGGCTTCCGCGCCGCTTTCCGCCGGGCGCCGGCTTTCAGGGGCGGCCGGGCTGGAAATGGCGGAAAAGGGTTTTTTGATAAAATTCAGGATATCGTCGCCGTAATTCTTGGCTACATACCAACCACCCGCGCCCAGGCCGCCGAGAACGGCCAGAAGCAGCAGAAAGAGAATAACGGTTCTGCCCCCTCCCGGCGAGGTATTCAGGGGCTTTGAAAGCATTATATGATCCTTTTTGCTCTCATCCATGGCTTCCTGGGGGAAGAGCGTATTCAGGATCTTGCTTAGTTCCTCGGGGTCATAGCCTACCAGCAGACCGAAAGAGCGGATAAAGCTCTTGGTATACACGGCATGGGGGAGCCCGTCGAGGGAGCCGAGCTCTATGTTCTTCAGTATCCGGATGGACACCTTGATGCGCGCTGCCACATCATCAATGGAAAGTCCCGCTGCTTCACGCTTTTCTTTGAGACTTTGCCCCAATTCCAATAGTGTCATTGCACTCCTCAATTATGCCGTGTGCATGGCAGGCAGATGGTTTGAGCATATCCCGCCGCATCAGATGCGGATATCGATGACCGCCTTGCTGCGCAGTTGTTCGATGAGTTCGTTGAAGCGCTCTTCCAGCATGGGCGCCATAAGGATCTCCTCAATACGCGGCTTCGCCTCTTCAAAGGACAAGGTTCTGGGTTCGCTGATCGCGTCCAGCTTTATAATGGCAAAACCGTCCGGCGTACGCAGGATGGGGGTCATCTTGCCGGGCTTCAGGGTGCTCAGGAGTCTGCGCATTTCATTGGGCAGCTTGTCCCAGATCACGTCCTTCACCCTGCCGCCGTCGCGGGCGGTGCTGTCAACGGAATGTTCGCGGGCCACATCCTCGAACTTTGCCGAGCCCGACTGCAACTGCTGATACAACTGTTGCACATTGGCCTTTGGCGGCAGCACCAGGATGGAAAAATCCACGGTTTTGGGCTTTGCCATATCTTTTTTGTGCGTCTCGTAATACTCCGTCACCGCATCCGGGGTGACAAAGACTTTGCGCGAAACCATGAAATGCCCGAAACGCTGCCGCAACATTGTATTTGCGATCTGACGCCGGGCCAGTTCCGGGGTCATGCCGCGTTTTTTGAGATCCGCCTCGAATTTATCCTTGGCCATGCCGCTACGGGTAATGGCATTGGAGTATTCCCGCTCGACCTCGTCCTCCGCGATCTGCACTTTGAAGCGCTTGGCCTCCTGGCGCATGAGGATGTCGTTGATCAGAGAATCAAGCACCGAGGCCCGGACTTCATCGGCGCGGGCGTCGGACTTTGGGATGCGCCGGCGCGCCAGTTCGGCGTCCGTGTACATGCGAAGTTCGTGCAGGGTTATCATTTCGCCGTTGACCACGGCGGCGATTCTGTTCACTGTGGTGGCTGCCTGGCTTTCAGGACAGCAGAGAATGCAAAGGAGCAGTACGGCAAACAGTCTGCTGAAATTCAACAAGGGTATCTCCGGCATTAGGGGTTGCGTTGCTTTTTGCCCCATCCTTGTAAACCCTTTCCCGCCATTATGCAATGCCGTTTGCCTGAAACGGCATTGCCGGCCGGGGCAAACTCCGCCGCCGCCGCC
>JAJDJN010000237.1 GCA_030267245.1 Desulfovibrio sp. OttesenSCG-928-A18 | reverse complement strand
TCGCTCCCATTATGAATGAGGAGATATCCCGCGTCTGATCGGCAGGCGCGCCGGTATCCTCCATGGTTGCCGGAGGCTATATGGGCTTTCCAGGGATGCAGGAAATTCTTGTCATATTGGTGGTGGTCATGGTTTTGTTCGGGGCCAAGAAGTTGCCGGAAATAGGCAGCGGCCTCGGGCGCGCCATCAGAAATTTCAAAAAAGCCACAACGGAGCCTGATGAAATAGACATCACCCCGCAGGCCTCCAAACCCAAGCAGAAAGTGCAGCAGGACGAAGAAAGCGACCACAAGGCCTGATCCAGGCGTCACAGGGGCTCCGGAAGCTTTTCCGGGTGGCGTATCGGGTGCGCAAAGCGCCGGCGCCGCCGTCTTCCGGGCTTGAGCCGGATGGGTCGCGTCGATGCATGCCGTCATTCTCCGGCATGTCACAAATCATTCTAACCGGCTCGGGCGCTTCGCCGTTCTGCGGCAGATATAATTTTCGTGAATTTGTTCTATGCCGGCAGTTTTTCCAGGGCTTCGCGCAAATGGCTCAGCCAGATACGTGCGAAGCCTTCATATTCCACTGTGCCCCTGAGCACCGGGATACAGTTGAATCCTTCGCCTTCAAGCCTTGTCCGCCATGATTCCGCCTTTGTTCCAGCGATATCTTCCTCGGCGTGTTTGCCGACAATGGAAAGCAGCGGCAGCAGCCAGACGCGTTTTTCCCCTGTGCGTTCAAGCCCGGACAGGATGTGCTCCACACTGTGGCTGCCGGAAAGGGTGCCGATGCGTATGGCCGGGTCAACGGCCTCGAGGCGTCTTGCCAGCGCCCCGTAGCTGGCCGCGCCCGTGTGCCAGGTGCCGTGGCCGACGCAGAGCACATGTTCCCCGGCCTGCCGCTCGCCGGGCAGGTGCGCTATCAGGGCTTTTACAGCGCGGGTCACGTCTTCTTCGGTGTGCAGCAGCGGCATTCCGACGCTGATATGGCGCGGGCCGCCTTGCAGGCGCGCGCTCTGGCTTTCTTCCAGCAAGGCTTCGTATTCAAAACCGGGGATCAGGTGCAGCGATTGCACGGCCACATGGGTGTAGCGTTCAAAGCCCATGCGAATCAGGGCCTTTTTCACGGAATCGGTTTTTTTGCCGGCAGCGGCAAGGCGGCTGCGCATCCGGTCCGAGGTATAGGCCCAGCGCACGGGAATGTCGGGAAATGATCTCCGGGTGCGTTCGGCAAAGGCAACCAGCGCCTTTTCACCCGACAGGCTGGCGGAACCAAAGGCTGCCAGAAGGATGCCGGTCTTTCTCCGCTGGCTTTTGCTCATGGGGCTCCGGCTCTGGGTTCGGAAAGTGCCGAGCAGCAGGGTTTTTGTTCTTCGCCGGGGGAAGCTCCGCTTGGAGCGAAGCGCGTCACGATGTACATGCGCCTCGCGCGGGACGAAGCTGATGCGGGCAGAGGACAAAAGGGCTGTTACTCGGTATTTCCGTTATTGTTTGGGTGGCATGTAATCCTGGGCGTGATGGTGGTCTTCACCTGCAGGCGTTTTTCTCTTTCCACTGGGGCAAAGACCATGCGGGTCCAGTTGGCCGCGCCCACATAGGCGCTGGCAAGTTCACGATCGCTCAGACGAAGCTCTTTGGCAAGATGCCGCATATCGCCCCAGTTGCCTTTTTCATAGGCGAGCATGAGGGTGAACCAGGGCGCCAGGGGGCCGCTGCCGTCGGTGAGTACCTGTTGCACGTCATGAGCCAGGGGCAGGGAGGCTACAATTTCGCCAAGGGGCGCCTGCATGAGGCTTTCGAGCAGGGAAAAGAGCCCGGTAAGGAAGAGCTTGGCTTCAAGATCCTTGCCTCCGGCGACGGAGCGGCGGTTTTTGGCCAGGGTTTCCAGAAATTTGGCCCTGAAGGCGGCCAGAAAAACGATTTCCTGCGCCATGGGTGAGGAATCAAAGCCGGCCAGGGCGGTTACAAAAAGCCATTGCCGGATTTTATGCATCCCCAGCATCTTTACCGCGTGGCTGACGGTGTTCACCCGCATGAGCAGGCCGAAATACACGCTGTTGATGAATTTGAGCAGCCTGTAGCTCAGGTAGATGTCGGAAGAAATCAGCTCTTCGACTTTTTCCAGGTCAAGGCTGTCGTCGGATGTGAGCAAAAGCAGCCGGGCCTTGGAGGCCACGGAGGGGTGTATCTTTTTTCCATACACCACCTGGGCCTTGCAATAAAAATGGCCCTGAAACAGTGAATAGCCGTGTTTGCGGCAAAAATCCGCGATCTGCCGGTCTTCGACTTTTTCGGCAAGCAGTTGCACGGGATAAGCGGAGAGGGCAACGGCAATCTCTTTGATTTTTCTCGGGCTCAGGTGCATGACCTCGACCTTGACGATATCCACAAGGGGAATGAAGGGCGAGAGTCTGGTCTGCCCGACATAATCATCCAGGGCGAGCAGATAGCCCTGTTTTTTCAGGTTTCTCAGGCCGGTCAGCACCTGGGGGGTGGGCTCGACACTTTCAAGGATTTCAATGACGCAGGTTTCCGGCGGCAGCATGGAGGCCAGCTCCATTTCCAGAAATTCCGCCGTGAAATTGATGAAAAAGCGTTGATTGTCGCGCAGTATCGGCCGCAGGAGTTCGTAGCCGTCCACCATGACAGTTGATGTGGCCCTGACGGAATCAAAGGCAAGGGGGTCGGCTTTTTCGTGCGAACGGAACAGGAGTTCATAGCCCCAGATACGCCCTTTGAGATCAAAGACCGGCTGTTTGGCGACCAGCGGAGTTTCGCCCGACTCTTCAACGAGGTGCGTAAAACGTTGGAGAATATGTTTTGCCTGCCCCTGGGCCATGTGCTCTCCCAATAACCGCTACCGCCGCCGCTCCCGGAGGGGCGGCGATGCTACGCCTTATGGCAAAGTGCGATATATGACTTTAAGGCGATGATAAAGAATTTTGTGGACACCCTTGAGAATTTTACTATCATAAACAGTTAGCATTGTCATCAAAAGAGCAAAACCATGGCCTGGTAAAACTTTTGTTGACATTTCCCGGATGAAGGTCTACATACCCCCTCTGTCTTGGACGGTGCCACGAAGAGGCATTTCGGCGGCATGTCAAAATAGTTTATGCACAGCAACGCATTACCGCATATTTTTGGAGGAATTCCCTTGGCCAATCAAAAATCCGCCATCAAGCGCCATAAGCAGAGCCTGAAGCGGGCAGCCCGCAACCGTTCGGCGCGCACCCGCGTCAAGAACGTCATTAAATCTGTGCGTACAGCCGTGCTGGAAAAAGATGCGGAAAAGGCCGCGGCAGCGTTTCAGACCGCCACATCCGTGCTCGATAAAAGCGCAAGCAAGGGCGCCATCCACTGGCGCAACGCATCCCGCAAAATCTCCCGTCTGGCAAAGGCGGTTGCCTCCATCCAGAAAGATTAGACGCGCCCTGGCGC
>JAJDJN010000236.1 GCA_030267245.1 Desulfovibrio sp. OttesenSCG-928-A18 | reverse complement strand
TTATTCGTAGAGCCAGGGCAAGCTAAAGGCTCCTAAAAGCCAAAAGCCCGTTCCGTAACCCGGAACGGGCTTTTTCCGCCCATTGACGGCAGGCGCCTAAATCAGTAGCTCCACTTGCCGTTCACATATTTGATGAGTTCGGTCAGGTTCTCGCTGCGTTTGACGGTAAAAGGGCCCCTTTCGGCTTCAGCCTTGCTTTTGGCGGTGCATGAGTATTCAATTTCATCGTAGCGCATATAGCCGATATAGGTCACGCCGCCAACGACCTTGTCCGGCTTTTTGTAGCTGGTGCTCACGCTCTTGGGGTTGATGGCAATGTAGCGCGCTGTGTAGCTGCCGTCGCCGTTGCGCGTGACTTCTTTTTTTCCTTCCGATGGGAGGATGCAACGGTTGATGGAGGCAATCGTGCGCTGTGCGAAATCGTCCAGGTCGCGTTGCAGCGTTTCAGGGGACGCGCTTGCGGCGGCGGCCAGCAGGATACCCTGGTCTGAAGCGCCTGCCAGGGTGGGCAGGGTCAGGAGCAGGCAAAAAACCGGCACAAGCAGCATGCGGCTGAAAAGGTTGATACATTGCATGGGTTGTGAACCTCTGGATAAATGAATTCGTCTGAAAATGGCATGAACAAACAAAGCCGGAAGGCAGGGAGTAAAAAAATGGCCCAGCGGGATAGCTCCCGCCGGGCCTTGATCTAACCTGGCGAATCCTAGCGGAAATCGAGTTCGGCGCGACGGTTCAGGCGGCGGCCTTCTTCCGTGCTGTTGTCGAACTTGGGACGCTGTTCGCCATAACCACGAGTGGTCATGTTGCTGGCCGGGATGCCCTTGCCGGTAAGGTAGGACTTAACGGAAGCGGCGCGGCGCTCGGACAGACGCTGGTTGTAAGCATCGCTGCCAAGGCTGCAGGTGTGGCCGTCAATCTGCACGCCAGCATTGCGCGAACGCAGGATGTTGGCAACTTCGTCCAGGATGGCGGCGGATTCCGCGTTGATTTCAGCGGAGTCCAGAGCAAACTGGATGCTGCGCAGAACGATCTTGCCCTGGGTGCAGAAGATGTCGATAACGAACTTGTCAACGACTTCTTCGTGGTCCAGCATGTTCTCGGCTCTCACGGAAACGCTGTAGCCGGGGCGCAGGTTGGCAATGCTGTCCAGAGTCATCTGGCCGGCATGGGTGTCAGCAAGGGAGATGATGTGGAAGGTCAGGCTGGGGTTGGCAGCCATGGCGGCCTGAGCGGCAGCAAGGGGGTCCATGCCGCGGTTGCTTTCACCGTCGCTGACGATGATGACGGCGGCCGGGGCGGCCATGCCGCTGTACAGTCTCTGGGTCCAGTGGGCAATGCCGTCACCCATGGGGGTCAGGCGGTTGAACACTTCGTAGGTGCGCTTCAGGGAGGCGAAAGCCTTGCCGAAGGTGGCGCGGTCATAGGTCATGGGCTTCAGAACTTCGCGGTTGGTGGCGAAGGTGTGAATGCTGCCCGTGTAGCCCAGTTCGGGAATGCGCTCGTTTACGAAGTGCAGCACCAGTTTGGCCAGTTTGAATTTGTTTTCGGCCAGGTGCTTGTGCGGCTGCATCATGGAACCGGAATAGTCAAGCAGGAAGTCAAAGCTTTGCACTTTGGGCGCTTGACAATTCACAGGTTGCGCGGCCATTGCTGTGGCGGCAAAGGCCATCATCATCAGAGCAACCAGAGTCATCAGTGTAAAACGCTTCATGAGCTCCTCCAATAAGATTGAAAATGGTTGGGCCTTGGATTTGAACAATTAGTCTCACTTGCCAAGACAAACTATCCAATTATTCAGAAAAACACAAGCCCTGCCATAAGATTCTTTAACGGACATCCAGACCGAAAAGTACCCTTATGGCATGTTTTCCATAGGCGCTAGCATAGCTGATTCAAGAACTTCGTCAAGTGTTGGATGGGCAAAAATGATCGGCAAAGCTGCATTTTTTTGAATATTTTGACTCACCAGCAAAGAGGCCGCGCCCACAAGATGCGAGACGCCGTGCCCGGCCGCGTTCACGGCGCGCAACACCCCGTCCGACCAGAGCATGCGCACCATGCCCTGCGGCTGACCGTAACTCTGGGCGATGGCGTTTGCCGCCAGGGGGGCGGAGGAGACAGCCATCTTTCCCCCCAGCCTTTGCAGTTCGGTCAGGGTAGGGCCGACACGCATGATTTCAAAACTGCCGTAAACGCACGAGGGCATGGCCGGCGGACTGTACGGGCCCCTGTCCGCACCAGAAGCGTGCGCCACCGCGTAACGGGCCTGGTGCTCGGCGGCATGCGCCAGCAGAACGCGGCCGTTGGCGTCGCCCACGGCATAAATATTCTCGGCGCATAAAAGTTCCTCGTTGCACTCAAACCAGCCCCGGGGGCCCACGGCAAGGCCGGCGGCATCCGGCTGCAACGCGGCTGAAGTCGGCTTTCTTCCCACCGCCACCAGAGCGCAGTCGGCGCGAAGCTCCTCACCGTCCTCAAAACGCAGCAGGCAGCCCTCTTCCTGCGAGCTCAGGTCGGCTATGCGCCGGCCCGTGTGCAGGGTCCAGCCTTCGCGCGTGAAATGCGCCTGCGCCGCCTTGCTCACCTCTTCATCCTCGGAGGGAAGAATGCGCGGCATTGCCTCGGCCATAATGATTTTGGAGCCCAGCCTGTGGAATATTTCGCCAAGCTCAAGGCCGATGGCGCCGCCGCCGACGATGAGCAGGCGCTCCGGCACCCGGGAAAGATTTAACAGCCCGGCGGAGGACAACACCTTTTTGCCGTCCGGCGCAAGGCCGGGAAAGCTCGCCGGCACTGAACCCGTGGCCACGATGCACTTGCCAAAGCCAAGAGAGATGTTTTCACCCCCCTGCCGCACAAGCACGCTTTGCGGGCCGCTGAAAAAACCCTTGCCTTGAAACAGGGATACCCCCGCCTCTTTCAGCTGCTTTTCCAGCGCCTGCCGGCTGCCCTTGACAAAACGCTCCTTGCGTTTTTGCAGGGCCTCCAGATCCATTGCAACGGACCCCCGCGCCGTCTTGTACTTGGTCTGAACAGCCAGCAGGGGCAGGGCGGCAGTGCCGCCGAGCAGGTATTTTGTCGGGATGCAGCCCACGTTCAGACAGGTGCCGCCAAGAAAACACGCTTCCACAAGCGCGGTCTTCATTCCGGCCGAGGCGGCCTGAAAGGCCGCGCGGGTGCCGGCCGGGCCGCCGCCGAGAATAAGCAGATCAAAGTGCTGTTCCGTCATGATGCCATCCCGCCCGCCGCCTGAAAAACGGACCGAGAACAGTTGAGGTTGGTGCTTGCCCACAAGCGAGCAGCGTAGCGTGCCTTTAGCTCAAAATCCGTTTCGCATTTTGAGCGCATGGCAGAAAAGAGCTTTTTACAATCTACAGCTTGGTTAAACTTAGCAATATACAGCACAACATCTTGTTTTTACGATGTAAAAATAACG
>JAJDJN010000235.1 GCA_030267245.1 Desulfovibrio sp. OttesenSCG-928-A18 | reverse complement strand
GGCGGCTTGTTTCCGGGGCCTGCGCGGGGCTTTGGTTCAGAAAAGCGGCGGCACCCAGCCGAACTTTGCAAACAGGGTATACAGGGCTCCCAGCACCGCTGTAACAATGAGCATACGCACCAGAGAACGCATGGGCCGCGCTTTTCTCGGACGAATGGAGCCCAGGCCGGCATATTCGCGGGCGCTTTGGCTGTCCCGGTACCCGTCCCGTCCCGCGCCTTCCTGGGCGGACAGATAAAAAGCCGGGTACAGCGTGTCGCCCACCTGTACGGTGCCCTTGCGCGGCTCGGCATCCTTCCAGGTGGCCGGGCCGGGCCCGGCCTGTTCGCGCCCGGCTGGCAGCACCGGCGCGGGCGTCAGCATTTCCGTATCGTCCCGCCGTTCCGCAAGGGTAAGGCTTATCCAGCGTGGGTTGCCATATACGTCCACTTCATTCAAACCGGGCGGCACCGGGAAGAAATCGGCCGCCAGATAGGGGCCGGACGCTCGCTGCCTGCTGTCCTGCTTCTCGTTTTCCGCGTTTTTTTCCTGGGCGCCCACCCTTCCGGGGGCAAGCTTGCCGGCATGGTCGTATAATTCCTCAAAAGAAGCGCGCGCGTCCCTGGCCCTGTGCATTACAGCCGCAAAGAGCGCCTGTTCCTGCTCATCCAGGGGCAGACTGACCTGCCGCGCCCGCGCCAGCATGGCGGCGTATGCCTCCTGCTCCTGTTGCAGCGGATCCATTGGCGCCGGACGCGCTTTTTTGTCCTTTTGCGCAAGGGGTGCGCCAGCGCCGCCAGGTTCGGACGGCGGCTTCACAAGGGGCGGGGACTGATGTTTTTTATTCTTGGCGCCGCTCGACGGCTTGAGCACCAGCAGGCTGCTCCTGGAAACAGTGCGCCCGTGCCCGCTGTCCGCTCCGGCATGCTGCCCGGCGGCTGCGCCGGGGCCTTGGGCCGTGGCGCCGGTTTCAGGGCCGGGCATTGTAATGTCCGCCGCCCCGGCAGCGGCTCTGCCTTGCGGGTGCTTTTGTTCGCGCTGTTCGGGGGGGCTGTGTGCTGGCATGTGTTTCGCTCGTCCGCGTCTGTCCCGGGCGGGAATTTGCGGGCAAATCCCTGCGGGCGGGTGCGTATTATAAATGTATACACTTATCCCGGCCCCCCTTCAAGGGGCGGAAGGCGCGGACGCGGCGCTGCGCCGGGGCGGGGGTGCCTGCAGCGCTGCAAATACTTCTTCCGGAGTGATAGCGGCAAGACATTGCCCCATTCTTGGGCAGGGCTTGCGCCCGTGCAGAGAACAGGGCCGGCAGGGCAGTTCCCGCTCAAGTATGATGTCCTGCGGCCCTTGAGGATAAAAACCCCATTCGCGGGTGGTGGGACCGAACAGGGCGATTACCGGAGTGCCCACCGCCCCGGCCAGGTGCATGGGGCCGGAATCGCCGCTGAGCAGCACCCGGCAGCGGGAAAGAAGGGCGCAGCTTTCCCGCAGGCTTGTCTTGTTGCTCAACTCGTTGCTCCTGTCCGCAAACAGGGCCTTGCCCCGGCCCAGACTGATCCAGGGCAGTTTCCGGCTGTCGGCCAGTTGCGCCAGGCGCAGCCAATGTTCCTCGGGCCAGGTCTTGAGGGCATGTGTAGCATGGGGGTGAAAAGCCACAGGGCACGCGCCCGGGCCGAAAAGGCTTTCAATCCGGTCCTGCGCCCATGCCCGCTCCGTGGCGGCAAGGGCGATGTGCGGTAAAAGTTCCCCGGCGGGAGGCGGGGGATTGCAGACAGCCATATAATAGCGCTGCGCAATGCTGTGCACCCTGAGGGCCGGGCCGCAGACGCGCTTGCCGCTGAGCAGGAACAGCCGGCGTCGGAGCCCGCTTTTGGGATAGCGGCGCACAGGGCCGCGCCAGAACCAGGAGAGCATGCGCGAGCGCAGGCTCCCGTGCAGGTCGAGCAGGCCCCAGCCCGCATATGTCCGGGCGAGGCTTTTGCAGCGCACGGCAAAGTTTGCCGCGCTGCCGGTATCCTGCGGGCCGATTTCTTCCACAGCCCTGACGCCGGGCAGTCCGGAAAAAAGAGACCCGTAGCCTTTGCCTGTTGCCACACAAAAGGTCCAGCCCCTTGAAGCATGCAAATGCGCCAGCACTCCGGTGCTCAGCACCACATCGCCCAGATGCCCCAGGCGGTAAACGAGCCATTGCGTCTGTTCCGGCGGAGTGTTCCAGGGCACGGGCATGGTCCTGATGCGGGTTTCAGGGCAAAGCGGGCAAGCTCAAGGAAGCGCCGCGCGGCATAAGGGGATGCCTTGTCAATAACGCGGCACTTTGAAAAGCCAGCCTTGCGGGGCCGGTTTGCCGCCGGTCTGAAAGGCCGTGTATTCCTCATACAGAGCCCGTGAATATGCGCCGACCTTGCCGTCGCCCACGGTGATTTCCGTGCCGTCTTCCAGCACATACTGCCCCACCGGGCTGACCACGGCCGCAGTGCCGAAGCCGCCGGCTTCAATGATCTCGCCGGATTTCACGTCGTCAAGGAAGCGCTCCAGTTCCACTTCTTCCTGCCGGGCCTTGAGCAGGCCCTTTTCGGCCATTTCCAGTACGGAAAGGGAGGTGATGGAACGCAGGATGCTGTCGTTGAAGCTCGGGATGATGAAGGTGCCGTCCTTGCGCACGTGGTAGTGGTTCATGGAGCCGACTTCTTCCACATAGTTGTTGTCCGCGCTGAGAAAGAGCACCTGGTCGGCGTTCAACTTGTGGGCGTATTCCGAGGCCTGCAGTGAAGCGGCATAGTTGCCGCCCATCTTGGCCGTGCCGGTGCCGCCGGTGACGGCCCGGTGGTATTTTCTGGTTACCAGCAGCCGGATGGCCTTGGAAAAGCCGCCGCTGTAGTAGGCCCCGCTGGGCGAGAGCATGATGCAGTATATATATGTCTTTGCCGGGCGCACGCCGAGGGCGTCTTCCGTGGCGAACATGAAGGGCCGGATGTACAGCGAAGACTGGGGGGCCGAGGGGCACCAGGCCCGCTCGACATCCACAAGGCGCAGCAGGCCGTCCAGTTGCAGCTCTTCGGGCACATTGGGCATGCACAGGACGCTGGCGGAATGGTTCAGACGCCGGGCGTTTTGATCCGGCCGGAAAATGTACAGTTCACCGTCCGCATGGCGAAAGGCCTTGATGCCCTCAAAAAGCGTCTGGCCGTAGTGCAGACACATGGCCCCGGGCATCATGGGCAGGGGGCCGTAAGGCACGATGCGCGGATTGCGCCAGGCGCCGTCGGCATAATCAAGGATAAACATGTGATCCGTGCGCAGGCGACCGAAACTGAGGGCGCTCTGGTCCTGCGGCAATGATTTTCGTTGCGAATCCGGAACAAGACTATACTCTATCTGCATGTGACGCTCCCATGAAAAAATACGGGCGGGCAGCACCCAGCGGGCCTTCCCGCAGGGTCTGTCCGCACAAGCGCAATTACGACAGAAAAAAATCTGCTCTTTTTGCGCATGCTTGTCAATATCCAGCCCCGAATGAAGATTTT
>JAJDJN010000234.1 GCA_030267245.1 Desulfovibrio sp. OttesenSCG-928-A18 | reverse complement strand
TGCTGGAACGAATCCATGTGCTTGAAGCTCGGGTGGAAGAGTTGGAAGCCAAGCTGAAGCAGAACTCCTCCAATTCCAACAAGCCGCCGTCAAGCGATCCGCCTTTCATTAAACACCCCGAGGCTGCCAAGAAACCCAAAAAGCCTCGCAAGCGCAAAGGGATGCGTCAGCAATGCCTACGCCCCACAGAACTTGTGGAGTTGCACCCGGACAGGTGTACTTGCGGTTGTGGGGTAGTCGCCGAGTCTGAGCCGTATTACATTCATCAGGTTGTTGAACTGCCCAGGATTGAAGCGAGCATCAGTCATATCATTCTGTACCGGGGCTGTTGCCGCGCCTGCGGAAAAACAGTCAAAGCACACATCCCCCACGCCATGCGAACCGGTTTTGGACCGCGCATATCGGCCATGATAGCGGAACTCGCGGCTGTTCATGGCGACAGTCGCCGGGCGGTACAGGACTTTGTATTTTCCGTCATCGGAATTCCCATCAGCCAGGGCGCGATTCAAAAAGTCCTGGAGCGGGTCAGCCGGGCCATCACCGGGCACTATGAAGCCATCGGTGAGGTGGTCCAAAACGCGCCGGTCAATCATATTGACGAGACCACCTGGAAGCGCAACAAAACGCTGGAATGGCTCTGGCTCATGTGTAACAGCGCTACGGCGTTCTTCATGCTCCAGGGCAGCCGCTCCAAAGCAGCATTCCAGGCCCTTATAAAAGACTGGGAAGGCATCTTGATCAGCGATGGCTATAGAGTCTATCAGAGGTGGGCGCATGGCCGCCAAACGTGCCTCGCGCATCTTAATAAGAGAGGCCAAAGGGCTTGCGGAACGGTCAAATCCGGCGCTGTCCAGGCCCGGAGCCTGGGCGCTCAAGGAGTTGCGGCTGCTCTGCCGCATGGCGAAACATCCGCCCAGTGTGGGCCAATGGAACATGTTTTACGCAAGACTTATTCGTCTCATCGGCCTGTACCGCGAACAACAGGATGATGCGGGTCGGTTCGTGCGGCGCATTGAGCGGGAAATGGGCAGCCTGTGGCTGTTCCTTCAGGAAAATGGCGTCACACCAACCAATAACCATGCTGAACGGACCTTACGCTTTGCCGTGCTGTGGCGCAAACGCAGCTTCGGCACCAGAGCAGAGAAAGGCGACCGTTTTGTCGAGCGCATGCTCAGCCTCAGGCAAACCTGTCGTTTGCAGGGAAAAAGAACGTTCTGCATCCTCGTCGAGGCCATGGAAGCTTTTATGCAAGGTAGACCGCCGGACGTTTCCTGGATTTAGAACCCCAAAAGCGCTACCCCGTGAGCGTTTACGAAGGCCTACAAGGGTTTTTCCTCCCCCAGTATGAAGCTTGACCACAGAGTCTTTATTGTCTCTAGTGTTGAACCAATCAGTGAGGACTTTTCCTTGGCTCTCGTAAAGGTCATTGATTCCATCAGGTTTTGGCAGCCTGCGAAAAATATCTTGCGGCTTAATTACAAATCGGTTAAACCACCGCCTCCGGCGGTGAGACCGTAAGAGGTTCGACCGTTCCTGGGTTGTAACGGCGTGAAAAATAGGCTCAATCCATTGGACCACCGGGTGGTTCGCCATGGAGAGAGCCTATGCGAGAATGGAAAAAACAAAGCCACGTCACTTGGTATTGTCTTTACCATATCGTCTTCATCCCCAAATACCGGAAGAAGTCGATATTTGGAAGGCTTCGCAAAGAGATAGGTGGTATTTTCCACGAGTTATGCCGCCAGTTTGAAATAGGATTGATCGAAGGTCATGCTCAGCCTGATCATATCCACATGTGTTTAAGCATACCGCCAAAGTACGGCGTGGCCCAAGCAGTAGGGCGGTTGAAAGGCAAGTCAGCCATTCTTATACACCGTCGATACCTTGGGAAAGGTAAAAATCTGACTGGCTACCACTTTTGAGCGCGTGGATACTGTGTGAGCACCGTTGGTCTCGATGAAGAGACAGTCCGCCAGTATATCAGGGATCAGGAAGCACATGAGCAACAACTGGATCAACACGTTTTGCCTGTGAAGTAACCTAATGCCAAAGGCTACCCGGTGGTAAAGCCCCCTTCGAGGGGGCATATTCAAACCACCGCCTCTGGCGGTGGTAGCTGATTGATAATTTTTTCGGTTTTTGCTGGCGAAGTGAATCAAAATCTACCATATCCCCCCCCTAAATAATTCTATTGGCCTAATGTCCTTAGCGCTATATTGAAGCAAGAAGGCATAGAGAACAAGAAATCTCGCTTGAAGGTCACACTCTAGCTAAAATTAAATTTCGTCTGTAGACGTGCGCATTGTTCCAGCACGGTGTTAAACTCTGGAGCCTGCACAAGTAAAATGCCATCCTGAATCATACTGTTATAGTCTTCGCGCAGAGTTTCACGCGCTGCTCCTTCAGGTACAAGGCATAGATGTCCATTCAGACATTCCCGGTAGTCAATGGGTGCTCCGGTCTGATCCTTTTCTTGGAAAAACATCGTCTTGTGGCGAACTACTTGTTCTAACCAGGATTTATCCGCAAGCGAATTTTGAATACGCTCGGTTGCTGCCAACCGCAAAAGATCATGCCAGTGCCGGGCAAAACGGTTGCCGCGCATTTTGGCCTGTCGGCAAAAAACATGAATGGCGGTAGCTTTTTCCCAAAATGTGCGCTCCATTTTCATGACCCGTGGCAGGGCCAGGGGAAATACAATTTCAGGTATCAGCGGCGCAAGGTCACAAGCAACCGGCAAAACCTCACAAGGCTCTCCGGTAGATCGCGCTCCAAATTCCAGCCGGATATGTGGGGCGACATACCCGGTTCCTTGGCGCAACGGCGGGTATTTTACAAGAACGCTATCACTATCCTTACCGGTTATCTCTAGAGTGGCCTCCATATCGCTATCGGCCAAAGCTGCCTGGAGAATCGGGATAACGCTGTTTTCAATCCATTGAGGCAAGCGGGAGCGTACGGCTTTTGTCCATTTTGCAGCCTGGCTGGATGTGGGCGGGATGCCTTCCGGTTCTGTAGCCATTTCGGGGAGCAGACGCCGAATATCGCAAGTAAGGTCAATATCTTCTGAAAAACGGTCAATAACGTTGTAAGCCTTGGAGAGTGATGTGCCTCCCTTGAACGTAAGCCTATCCGCCAGAGAGGAAGAAAAAAGGCAGGACAGCGTCCAAACAACCCAAACATCCTTTTCGAGAAGATGGGCCGGGCGACCGGAGCGAGATGAAGCCGTATCCAAAAGTTCGGCCTGATCTGCGGTGCTAAGAGAAAAATATGTTTCAGGCATGTTGTCCCATTTGACTTACAGTTTTGGCCAACCAGGAAGGCAATTCGGAGCGTACAGCGGCTACTGCTTCCCATTCTTTGGCTGGTATCATTTCGTGCACTTGCTGCATAAGCTCTTCTGCCTGTTCCGGCCCAAGCCAAGCCAAGGCTCTAAGCAATGCCCCACCGGAACTTTCTCCAAGTAGTAATTGCCAAGGCGGGGCATGTTTAATTTCCAGAACACG
>JAJDJN010000233.1 GCA_030267245.1 Desulfovibrio sp. OttesenSCG-928-A18 | reverse complement strand
ATCAGTGCTTCCTTAAAAAACCGTCTGCTCCGTAACATCGGTCTCCAGGGCATGCAGGGCCTTTTCGATCAGTTTGCACCGTGCTTCCATTTCATCCTCCGGCTGCAGCGCCGGGTTCCCCAGGGGATAGGGGATGGCCACGGTGGGAACGATGCGGTTCGCGCCCACGCTTTGCGATATGGGCACAATGGAGGCCATGTGCACGACAGGCATGTCGCCGGAATCTTCAATGGCCTTGGCAAGCGTTGCGCCGCAACGCGTGCAGGTGCCTCAGGTGGAGGTGAGTATCACCCCCTGCACTCCGGCCTCCTTGAGTTTTTTGCCGATCTCCTCGCCCCAGCCCCTGGCCTTGCTCACGGCCGTGCCGTTGCCCACCGTGGTATAAAAGGTAGTGAAGAGTTTGCCGATTTTCTCCATACTCTCCATCCGGCGCAGCGCATCAACAGGCAGGACGCGGTCGGGGTCTTCATTGGCAAAGGTCTGATCGTAGCCGCCATGGACGGTCTGGTACTGTTCGCCCGTCAGGTCGTCCACATCCTTGATATCGTAGCTTGCGTAATTTCGCGCGCTGGAGGCCGCGATATGGTCCGGGTTTCCTTTGGGCACGATGCCGCCCGAGGTCACCAGGGCAATGGTGGCATGGGGCAGATCCCGCAGCCCCGGGCGCGGCTCGACCCGGTCAAAGACCGGCATCGGGTACTCGGTGGTGAAGGGCTCGCCCCTGAGCTTGCGCAAGAGCATGGCCACGGCGCGCTCGGCGCCGATTTCGTCAAAAAAGGTGTTCACGCGCACGCCGCGTTCAATGTATCCTTCCTCGGCCGCGCTCTTCGGGCGCTCGCCCTTCAGGAGCCTGAGCATGAAGGCGCTCATGGCGCCGACGGCATTGCCCATGCCCCGGGCGTTGTCCGCTGTGGGGATGATGTAGGTGTCGGCCTTGTAAACCTCCACTCCGGGGTTTTCCGGGTACATGCCCGAGAGCGTGGGGACGCCGCTGGCGGCGGCGGCCGCGCAGGCAAGCCCGCAGGCCATGCCGTAACGGCCGGCGTTAAAGGCCGGGCCGGCAAGCAGCCCGTCCGCCTTGTAGCGCTCCAGCGCATCCCTTATGCATTTGCCGACTTCCTCGGTATTGCCGGCGGCATAGTTGTCGCCGCAGATAATGGTCGCCACAATTTCCGCCTGCCCTTCCAGGGCCTTGGCAAAGGCAATGCCGGGGCCGACAATGCCCTCTCGTACTTCGGGCGGGGCGTCCGCCTTGTCCTCACCACCGATGCCGCCGAAGAACTGATTAATATAATGAATGATACGGTATGACATGATCAGTTCCTCCCATCAGATGGTGTACGCGCCGATTCTGGAAAAGCCCAGTTCGTTGGTGGCCCCGAGAATGGCCTGAATTTCCACTTCCAGGGAGCCGTCCGGACGCCTTGAACCGAAAAAGCCGCCGGCAATCACGTCCGCCCTGGCGTCGTCCCCTACCACCATGTCCATGGGCGGCAGGATGATGGTCTGGTTGGCATTGCCCGCCGTGACCACCGCCGTGCCTTCGGGGCAGGAATCGGCCAGGGACTGGCTGGCCCCGTTGGCTCCGGCGTATTCGTCCGTTACAAGCACCGTCTTGATGCCGGCGCGTTCAGCCTTGACGCAGTTCAGCACCAGGTCGGCATCCGGATTGCCGAAGCCCTCCTCCGAAATGATCGCCGCTTCGGCGCCGAGCATCCGCGCCAGCTTGACGGCATAGGACGAACTGCGCTGCTTGTCGGCCAGGGTGACGTTTTCATTGGTCAGGACAACGCCCACAAAGTTCAGCTCCTTGCCGTGCCGTTTATATAAGGCCCGGATAATGGGGTTGTTCAGGTGCACGTAGGTATTGTTCTTGTCACAGGCCGACACGCAGTTGCCGGAAACAACGGCCCCGTCCATGACTTCCGTGGGACTGATGATGGTGGGCAGAATGCGTTTGGCATCCACGCCGTACACCCAGGTATCATGCAGCAACCCCTGGGATTGGAGCATATAGATATAGACCACCTTGTGCAGGTCCGGAAAGGCCAGCATGGCTTCGTTCAGGGGGGCAAAGGCATAGGATTCCACGCGGTCGGCCCTGGCGCCCTTGCACTTTGAAGCCAGATACTGCGCGGCCTTGAGTCCGGCGATGCGGCAGGCTTCTTCCGCTTCATGCAGTTTCAGGGTGATTAACGGCGTAATGAGCAGGACCAGATTGCAGGTTCGGGAAAAATGGGTGTACTCGGCGCCGGGCCCGCTCATGTCCACAATCCCTTCCTGGGCGGCCAGCAGCCTGCCCGTTGTAAGCACGGCCATGCCTTCAAGGACCAGGGTCTTGCCCTGGCCGACGCTTTCCTCCACCGGGCCTACAAAGCCGGGGAAGACCTCGCCCGGCCCTTCCAGCTTGCAGCGGGGCTCGATGGCGTCCTTGACCGGCATAATGCGCATGCTCTCGCCGGGATGGGCCAGGACAAAGGCCACGGAAGCAACGCGTTCATCTTCCAGAAGCAGGGTATTCAATTCCCCGGTATTGATGCTCAGCACCCCCTGCTCCACGCCGGTACTGTCGCCGAAGCGCAAGCGTCGTATGTCTATCTTGTGCAGTTCCAATTCCACGGCAAAGCTCCTTGGGGTATAAAGTATTCCGCGCCGCATCAGGCAAAAGCGCCAAGGCCGTCCTCGGACATGCCGGATTGCAGCAGGGGCAGACGCATCAGTTCACAGTCGAGCACGGCGCAGGCATCCCTTAAGGGGGCCGGGGCCATGTCCGGATCAAGACAGGGGCCGCTTTCATACACAAGCAGCGCTTCTTCCACTAGATGCAGCGACATGGCATCGGGCGCGAGTCCGCCTGCGCCCTGCCCGGCCTTTGCGCAGACGGGCGGGCCTTCAAGAAGAATGGAGCGGTAGGGCTGCTGATGCGGACGAAAATTGCCGTACAAGGGATGGTGCAGCAGCTTCCAGCCCAGATGAACGCAGTCCCTGACCGCGAGGAGCATGGGCGGCACGGGGCCCGAAACAAGAAAAAACTTGAAGTGGCGCCTTCGTGCTTCATGCGCCGGGGCTGGGCTGAAATGCGCACGCAAGCCATCCGGAAAAACGCGGAGCCAACTGGCCCACGGCGCGAACTCCCGCATACGGGGATTATTTGTGAGCAACGCGACAGACATGCGAACCCCGACCGCTTTTTGTTCTGTTGCTGGCGCTGCCGGCTTCAGAGCGCGTCCGCTCATGCTCCCGGCCTGAATAGTGTGTAGCAACGTTCGGTACTTCCTATTCATATAACTATCAAAAAAAAATACTTGGGTCAATAAGTCTGGAAAAATACAGTGTGTTCTTTTATGTCATATGAGGCCGCAACCCGGCCCGGGGCTCATTGACCTTGGAACCCGCTCCATATAAAAAGAAACAATATGCCTTTTCCGGCCCGCATAGTGCACGATTTGGCGGAGGCCTTGGCCGCATTCGGGCTCCCTCGGCAGGGGCTGCCCCCTTGCCGCGCTGCCACAAGGATTTGAGGACAAAT
>JAJDJN010000232.1 GCA_030267245.1 Desulfovibrio sp. OttesenSCG-928-A18 | reverse complement strand
GTCACAAAAAAGGGCAGTAATGAAGATCATAAGCTACAGCGATTTGCACCTTGAATTCCGGCATGGCTGGAGCCTGCCGTCTGACCTGGACGGAGATGTTTTGGTGCTGGCTGGAGATATTATTACCTTCAGGGACTTCTCCCCTCTGGAAAGTTTGCTACGGGATTGGGAAAAGCCTGTTTTGTTCGCTGCAGGGAACCATGAATACTACACACGTTCTCCAATGCGGGACAATGAAGACCGGTTCAGGAATTGGCTGGCGGAAAAGCTGCCGCAAGTTTGTTTTCTGCGCAATGAAGGCGTTACCATTGACGGCGTAAACTTCTTTGGCGGCACGATGTGGACGAATTTCAAATCAGGCAACACGGCATCAATGCGTCATGCGAAAAGTGGTTTGAATGATTTTCTGTATATCCGCAGCGGTGATGGAATTTTTACTCCAGAATTCAGTGTAGAGCTACATCAGCAGTTTATTGCCACTTTGGAGCAATGGCTTGATAAGCGATCTCCTGGGCCGAATGTAGTTATCACACATCACGCGCCGGTCATAAATCCAAAGTCCCAATATCTGTTGAGCCCGCTGGAACCGGCATTCGTTTCATACGAAATGAGCCGCTATATTGAAAAGTATGAACCAGCATTATGGATATACGGGCATACTCATGAGTGTGATGCCCAGCGTGTGGGGAAAACTCGGATTATTTCCAATCAATTAGGGTATCCTCATCGCTCTGGGGGCTATGAAAGCACAGGCGCTTTTGATGATCACGGGTGCCCGTTTGATATTTAGCTCCGTAGTTTCCCCTTTCATCTTATCGCGCACTTCACACCCGCATGTGAATTGTGCCAGCGGCTGTGGCACAATAGGGTTTCGGCATTGTGGCTGGTGTTGTATGCCCATCTGGCAGAAATCTATGTGACCACCCAAGTAATGACACAAGTAGGAATTCAAGTAATCCACTCAAGGACGCAAAACTTGGAGGCAATGTAATTTTTATTGATTACAGACAATATATTAGCTATATTCATGAAAATTCTTTTCAAAAGGATAATATTTTGTCTTTTAATTTAAAAACACCCACGGAAGTCCGCCAGGAAATCGCGGCCAAAGCCAAAGAGCGCCGCCTGGCTCTCAATATATCGCAAATGGAACTGGCAGAACGCAGCGGCGTCAGCCTAGGTTCCATCAAGCGTTTTGAGAGCAGTGGCCTTGTTTCGTTCCAATCGCTGCTGGAAATAGCTCTGGTGCTGGGCTCTCTTGGCGATTTCGACAACGTGTTCTCCGGGCAAACTTTTTCAGCCAGCCTGTTCGCCCCTGAACCCAAAAAGCGCAAACGCAGCGGCAGGAAAAAGAATGAGCCAATCAAGAATTGATACTTTGGATGTTTTCTGCAACCTGCGCGGAACACGGCGCTATGTCGGCAGACTGGCCGAGCGAAACCGGGCCATCCTTTTTGAGTATGACCCGGATTTTATCGGTTCAGGCATTGAACTTTCCCCGTTCAAGCTGCCACTGCAATCGGGCGTCTTTGAAGACAAAGAAAGAGTCTTTGACGGCCTGCCCGGCGTGTTCAACGACAGCCTGCCTGACGGTTGGGGGTTGCTCCTGTTGGACAGAGCCTTACGAGCTCAAGGGGAAAGCCTGCATGAAGTTTCGCCTTTGCAGCGACTCTCCATGGTTGGGGCCGGAGGCATGGGTGTCATGGAATACGTGCCGAGCCGGGAAATGGAAGCTGCGCTTGATGCGTCCACCCTGCAACTGGATGGTCTGGCGGAAGAAGCCAGGAACATTCTGGCAGAGGGCGATGCCACGCTGGAAGTCGTGTTCGACCTGCTCAAGCTGGGTGGATCTTCCGGTGGCGCACGTCCGAAAATCCTGGCTGACGTATCGGATGACGGCTCAAAAGTGGTACCGGACGGCACAGGTGGCAAGGGCTTCTCGCCGTGGCTCATCAAGTTTCACGCCCGTGAGGAAGGTACGGATCAGGGGCTTATCGAGTATGTATATTCTCTTATGGCGCGTGAGGCCGGGGTGGAAATGCCCGAGACAAGGCTTTTTCCCTCGAGAACAACGGCAGGTTTTTTCGGCGTCCGCCGCTTTGACCGTGAAAATAACCAAAAAGTGCATGTTCACACCGCCGCCGGTCTGCTGCACGCCTCGCACCGACACCCGACACTGGATTACGAAAACCTGCTTCGTTTGACCAAAGCGTTGACCCGCGATGTGCGGGAAGTGGAAAAGATGGTTCGACTGATGGTGTTCAACGTCAAATCCGGCAACCGGGACGACCATTCCAAAAACTTTTCATTCCTTCTGGATGCTGCCGGGCGGTGGAAGTTTGCGCCTGCTTACGACCTTACGCCATCCGTGGGCTTTAATGGCGAACATTCCGCCATGGTCAACGGCAAAGGGAAAGATATTTCGGATTCTGACCTGATTCAGGCCGCATCGGTAGTGGATATACCAAAAAAAATAACGATCGAAGCTATTCAGCAAACTGAGGACGCCCTTTCCAGGCTTGATGTGGTGAAAGCCGCGCTTTTATGAAGTGATCGTGTTCCCTTGAATCATGTAATATCCACCACTTCATGGTGTAAAATCTGCCACGCGGTGGTTGATTTTACACCATTCTTTTTTGCGGGTTTAAAATAAAGAAGGAATTTCCTTGTTATTGAAAATGCGTCAAGCAAAATCTTCAAGAATTTTTAGTTGTGGCAAGTTGCAGCAGGTTGTCAGAAGTTGTGAAATGACCAAAGCAAGGAATTTCCAGAAAAACCCGTGATAGGCTCACCCCATACAAAAGCAAGCAACACCTTGCCATTGCTATGGAGGAACGAGCATGACGGAACAAAGAAATACGAAGGAAAATCCTGCTTATATTTCCACTCGCTGGATGCGCGTGGAAGAAGCCGCACAATATCTGCGCGTTTCAGTGGACTTCTTGAACAAGGCCCGGATGCGCGGCTACCCTGAAATTCCTTTTTCCCGCATTGGAAGCCGGATTCTTTATGACAAAGTGGCTCTGGATGCGTTTCTGAAATCTTCAGAACAAGTCTGAGCCCCATGCCGCAGCCATCCGGCAACCGCTGCGGGCACAATCCACACAGTCCGCGCCTGAATGCCGCCGTTCCCATACCCAAGGGGAAAGGCGGCTTTCCGCGCATTCTCTCTCTGGCGGCGGAGCGGGCCAAGGCCTGGTATTTCCACCCTGCAAAATGCCCGGCGCTGCACGGCACCGGCAGAAAAATCCGGAGCGAGCGCCGGGAAGCCTGCCAGATCGTTCTGGAAGTCATTCTTCGGCATCTGGATCTGGCCTCCATGTGCCTCGGCACTCCCACCCCGGCCAGCGGCTTCATCGACATCGACATGAAAACCATCGTGCGGGATTCCGGCATCGGCCAGCGCCGCTGTGAACGGGCCATCGCTCTGCTCAAGGAAGCAGGATTCATGCGCGTGAAGCAACCACGCAGCCAGAACGAGGAAGGCGCATACTTCGGCTGCCGGGCTATCCGAATT
Organism: Desulfovibrio sp. OttesenSCG-928-A18; assembly: GCA_030267245.1. Lineage (GTDB taxonomy): Bacteria > Desulfobacterota > Desulfovibrionia > Desulfovibrionales > Desulfovibrionaceae > Frigididesulfovibrio. Next base: position 21 of record JAJDJN010000232.1, on the reverse strand, counting down.
GTCACGGAGGCTCTTTTTGGT
>JAJDJN010000231.1 GCA_030267245.1 Desulfovibrio sp. OttesenSCG-928-A18 | reverse complement strand
AACGCAATGTGGTAGCTATATCATGTTATAAATAGGGGGCAATTTAGTGATGCCAAAGGGACAGGCTGACCGCATTTCAATATCAGGTGCAGACCTGATGCGCGCCTGTTCCCGCCCCGCTTCCCGGCCCGCGCCGGGGGGCGGGGCTTTTTTCACTTCATAATTCGAGAGGTTTGCCATGCGTTTTGTTCCGACCCTGGCTTTGAAAACCGCGCTCCCTTTCCGCCGCTTCCTTCTCGGTCTGGCAACGGCCTTTGTGCTGCTGGCCCTGGCCGCCCCGGTCCCGGCGGCCAATTACAACGCCAACGACGAAAGCCGCCTGAACACCGCCGCCACAGTCAATGACAGCGCCAATGTCCTGAACTGGAACCCCAGCCCGGCCGATACCTCAAGCTGGAACGGCGTCAGTTGGACTACAGTGGGGGCCGAGGACCGGGTAAAAACAATTTCTGTAGACGGGACCAGACTTACCGGCAGCCTTGATTTGAGCGGTATGACCTCGCTGCAGAGCCTCAGCGCTGATCAAAACGCCTTGACCGGACTGAACCTGACGGGTGACACCGCGCTCGAATCTCTGAATGTGGGCTTCAACAATCTCGGCAGCCTGGACCTGAGCGCAAACACCGCGCTCACCGAGTTGTATGTGTACTACAACAATCTCGGCAGCCTGGACCTGAGCGCAAACACCGCGCTCACCGTGCTGTCTGCGTACTACAACAATCTCGGCAGCCTGAACCTGAGCGCAAACACCGCGCTCGTATCTCTGGCTGTGTACACAACAATCTCGGCAGCCTGGACCTGAGCGCAAACACCGCGCTCGTATATCTGGATGTGAGCGACAACAATCTCGGCAGCCTGGACCTGAGCGCAAACACCGCGCTCGAATATCTGAATGTGGGCTTCAACAGTCTCGTCAGCCTGGACCTGAGCGCAAACACCGCGCTCTTATATCTGAGTGCCTACAATAACAATCTCGGCAGCCTGGACCTGGGCGCCAACACCTCGCTCCTCCTCCTTGATGTAAGGGGCAACAATCTCCCCCTCAGCCAGTTGGCGTCCATGATGCCTACGCAGAACCTGGCCCTGGGCGCACAAACCGATGTTTCTCTGGCCGCTTTCGGCACGCAGACCCTTGCGCCCGGCGTTGGCTACGACCTTTCGGCTGAAGCGGTGCTTCTCGATACTCCCACCAGGTTCAGCTTTGAGTTCGCGGGCGGCGGCGCGGCAACGCAGGGAACGAACTATACCTTCTCCAACGGGCAACTCACCTTTCTGGACCGCAAAAGCTATGTCATCCGCATGGAAAATGACTCCATCTATTCCAGGGGTATCATTCAGGAAGACTACGACGCCCTGGGCAACCCCCTGGCCAAGGTGAGCACCAAAGTCCTGGACGTGCTGCCCGCAGGCTCCGCCCCCATTATCTGGAGCGGCGCGGCATCCACGGCCTGGAACAGCCTGGAAAGCAACCGGAACTGGAGCTACAACAGTTACCCGGTCTATTACCTTGAAGGCGACATCGTGGTCTTTGACGCAGGCGGGGCGCGTAACGTTACGGTTGACGCCGGCGGCCTTGCCCCGGCCGCCATGAGCGTGTCGGCCGACGGCTATGTGTTCAGCGGCGGGGCCATAAACGGCACACGCCTGGATTTGAACGCAGCCGCCCAATCCAGCACCGAGTTCCGCAACGATGCCAGTTTTCGCGACGGCGCCTTTGTCCATGCCGGAAACACCCTGCTGCTCGGCGGCACGCTCACTTCCGGCGCGATCAATGTGCAAAGCGGCGGCAGCTTAGGCTTTTCCGGCGGGGGCAGCCGGGGCGCGATCACTGTGGCCGGCGGCGGCTGGCTGCATGTGGGGCAGGGCGGCTACGCCGCTTCTTTAAGCATGGCCGACGGGGCCGGCTTTCTGGCCTTCAGCGGCGATAATCCTCTGCTCGTAAGCGGTGCCAGCGCCTTTGGCGACGGGCTGGCCCTGTCGCCCGACGTGCTTTCTTCCACCTGGACCGAAGGCCAACGCTACACCCTGCTTGAAGCGGACCCGGCGGATCTGGCCGCCTTCACCCCCCTGACGCATCGGGGCGGGCTCTTGTCCTGGTCCATGCTGGCCGACGGGGACAAGCTGGTGCTGGATGTGGAGCGGTCCAGGGATTTTTCGACTGTGGCGCATACCAGCAACCAGCGCCATACCGCCGCCGCGCTGCCCGGACTGCCCGCCAACCACGAGCTGCGCGCGGCCTTTGCCGCTTTGGGCAGCGAAGGCGACATCCACACCGGCCTGGATCAACTTTCCGGCGAGGGGCATCCCACCCTTTCCAACAACCTGGCCTGGTTCTCGCGCGGCTTTGGCTTCGGTAATCTGCGCCGCCTTTCTTCCCTGAATCTGAGCCGGCTTCTGCGGCCGCAATTGCCGCCCCTTGCGGGTGAAAACAGACCGCAGGAGCTTGCCACCTCGACCGGGCCGGAGGCCACGGGCTCAGGCCCGATCTCGGGCCCGGCCACAGGCGCTGGCGCGGAACTGTCGGGCCGGGTCTTTTCTGGCCTGAGCCCCGCAGCCATGCCGACCCGAAGCGCCGACAGCCCCGAGCATCGGGTCTGGGCCACAGCCGGCGGCGGCTACAGCCGTTTTGACAGCACAGGCGGCGCGGCCCGCTCCACCCTGCAGGGGCCTGAAATCGGCGGCGGCTACGACCTGCGCCTGCCCAACGGCTTTATGGCCGGCCTGCACTTTCGCTATGCCTACAAAGATTTTGACATGAAGGGCGGACGCCGCACCGAGGCGGACGTCAACAGCTACAGCTTCGGCCTGTATGCGGCCAAGGAGTTCACGGCCGGCCCTGGCGTCATGCGCCTGACCCTGGGCGGAGCATACGGCCTGCACGACATCGAGTCTTCGCGCTCCGTAAGAATTGGCGGCTACCGCGACAGCATGGAGGCCGACTACACGGCCCAAAGCTTCCAGATCTACGGCGAAGCCGCTTACGCCTTCAGCCCCCTGGACAAGCTGATGCTGGAGCCCTTTGCCGCCCTTTCCTGGGACAGCCTGCATGTGGAGAGCTTTACCGAGTCTTCTTCCCGCATCGCGGGCAGCAGGGCTTCCCTGCGTTCATCCTCGCGCACCGAGGACAACTTCGTTTCCCTGGCCGGCCTGCGCGGGGCCCTGCAACTGCACGAGCGCCTCTCCCTGGACTGGGAAGCCGGCTGGATGCACGTTTACGGCGACCGCTACCACGACGCCAGCTTCCGGATGGTCGACGGAACGGACAACTTCTCCATCCGCGGCAACAGGGTCAGCCGCGACGCCCTCTCCCTGGGCCTGGGCCTGGACATCTCCTTCACCGACAACATCAGCCTGAACTTCGGCTACAGCGGACTGTACGGCGACCAGGAAAGCTCGCACGGCGGCGCCGCCACGCTGGTGTTTTCCTTTTAGGGCCAATGCACTTTGAGATTGTGTTTGCTCTGCAAGGATTTGTCCTGAAATCATTGCCCTGAAATGCTTAACGGCGAGCAAAGCTCGCCGTTAAGCATTTCAAAAGGTAAACAGCCCCTGGATATTACTGCATATGTCCGATTTGCAAATTGTAAAAACCCT
>JAJDJN010000230.1 GCA_030267245.1 Desulfovibrio sp. OttesenSCG-928-A18 | reverse complement strand
AAGCGTTCCGAACGCGCGGCTGCCCCAGTTCCCGCCCCGGCGCCCGAGGCGCCGGCACAAAGCAGAGTATGGCCAGGGCTTCAAAGTAGCCGCTCCAGGAAAAATTGAGATTTGGGATCAGGGAATCAGGGGCTCCCGCCGTGGGCGGGGCTGCCGGCGCGGGCGGGGTGCTGGTCGGACAGATCGGCCTTGTGGACGTGGACAACCACCTGAACCTGGAAAAACTGGGCGGCAACATGTACCGCCCAAGGCCCGGCTCCGCGGTTGAGGAGATCGAGGCCGAGGGTTACGTGGCCCAGGGCTATCTGGAAGTATCCAATGTGAACCCGGTCTATGAAATGGTGAACATGATCGAGGCCCAGCGCCAGTTTGAAGCTTACGCCAAGGTCATGCAGACCACCGATTCCATTGATAAGGAAACCATCAACAAAGTAGGCAAGGCTCGCTAATCATGGAACAGCACCCATTCTTCAAAGGCTCCTTTACCGCTTCCGTGGACGGAACAGCGCAGCACCCGGCCCCTTCGGCGCGGGTTCTGCCCGCCAACGCGCGGGAACTGCCGCGTTTCATCGAGCGTCAAAAAAGCGATCTGGCCGAGGGCGTGAGAAAAATCGCCCTTTCCCTGCTCGAGCGCCTGCGTCTGTGCCGCGCCCCGCGTATTGTCAGCGTCCAGTGCCTGCCCGCCGAAGGCGCTTTTGTAAACCCAGCAAAGGCTGCCGCCGGCAGCCGGGAGGTATATATCCCATGATGCGTTCCCTGTGGACTGCGGCTACCGGCATGGTGGCCCAGCAACTGAATATTGACGTTATCTCGCACAACCTGGCCAACGTGAACACCACGGGCTTCAAAAAAAGCCGGGCCGAGTTCGAAGATCTGATCTACCAGAACCTGCGCATCGCCGGCACGGTGACCGGCACCGACGGAGCCCAGACCATCCCCACCGGGATCCAGGTCGGCCTCGGCGTCAGGCCCACCACCGTGCACAAGTTCTTCTCCCAGGGCGATTACCAGAATACCAGCAACCCCCTGGACCTTGCCATTGAAGGCGAGGGATTCTTCCAGGTCATGGTCAACGGTGAAGAAGTCTACACCAGGGCAGGGGCCTTCAAGCTGAATCAGGACGGCACCCTGGTCACGGCCAACGGCTACGTGCTGCAGCCGGAGTTCACCGTGCCCACGGAAACAAAAAACATCGTGGTCACGGAAAACGGACACATAGCCGCCCTGGACGCCAATGGCGAAGAACTGGCCGCAGCCGACATCCCCCTCTATACTTTTATCAACCCGGCCGGCCTCGAAGCGCGCGGGCGCAACCTCTACACCACCACCGAAGCCTCGGGCGACGCCACCGAAGGAGTGCCCGGGGAAGACAACGTGGGCACCATCGCCCAGGGCTTTCTTGAAATGTCCAACGTGGAAGTAGTGGATGAAATGGTCAACATGATTGTGGGCCAGCGGGCCTATGAAATGAACTCCAAGGCCATCCAGACCTCGGACTCCATGCTTCAGGTAGCGGTGCAGCTCAAGCGCGCCTGATGCGGAACAGTAACATGCAATCGGGGATCGTGTGTATGCGCCCTGTTCCATATTATAGCAAGCTTCTTTTCGTCCTGCTCCTGTATGCGGCCATGCTCATGCCCCTGGCCGCCGGGGCGGCCTTGGCCGCACATGCGGCGCAACAGCCGCAACAGCCGCAACAGGGGCTTTCGCCCTCACCTGCGGCCGGTCAGGCAACGGGGAAACAGGGCAAGGCCGAAGCCGTCAGTTGGCGCATCCGTTTTCTGGATACCGCCATCGTGCACGGCGACAGGGTCTTGCTCGGGGAAGTGGCCGTGCCCCTTGGCGATATGCCGGAAGCAACCTGGAATGAACTCTCCCGCCGCGAACTCTGGCCCGCACCGTCCGAAGACGGCAAGCCGGTGAACATGACCCGGCCCCGGCTGCAGGAAGCGGTTATGCGGACCATGCGCGATCTTGCCCCCTACTGCCTCTTCCCCGGTTCCATGGCCCTGCAGCGGGGCGGCTATTTCATGGACAAGGCGGAAATACAGCAGTTGGTGGAACGACAATTGGCCACACACCTGGCCTCCCTGCCCGGCGAAGGGCAATTGAGGGATTTTCGTCTGCCGCAACAGGTGTTCCTGACTGACGCCGCCCAGGAACTGGAACTGGAAGCGCCGCGCAAAATCACGCCCGGCCGCCTCAGTCTGCGCTTTCTGGTCAAGGATCTCGACGGCGCCGTGCGGCAAAAGCTCACAGGCTCGGTCTTCGTGGACTGCTGGCTGGATGTGCCCTGCAGCACCGTGACCATGAACCGCGACGACCTCATCGAGCATACTAAAATCACGCACAAACGCATGAACCTGGCCGGCCTGCGTGGCCGGCCCTGGGACGGCCTGGGCGGACCCTGGCGTGTAATACGCCCCATTGCCGTGGACCAGGTCATATACCAGCAGGACCTCGCCCATGTCCCGACCGTGCGCAAGGGCGGCATCGTCACCCTTTTGTACATGGGACCCACCATTCGGCTTACGGTGCAGGCCCAGGCCATGAGCGACGGCGCGGCGGGCGAAACCATCATGGTACGCAACCTGCAAAGCAAAAAGGAAGTATACGGGGTGGTCAGAGATTCATCGACCATACTTGTAAACGCCATGCATTAGGGGCAGGGGCACTTCCAAGGGGCAGCGCCCCTTGGAACCCCGCCAGGGGGCGTGGCCCCCTGGACCCGCAATTTTTTGTGCTGACGAGCCCGGCGACACGAAAGAAAGGCGCCGGCAACAGAAACTGACAAATTTTGGAACTCTACGCATAAACAGAGGTATTTGCCATGAAACGACTCTCTTTTCTCCAACTGCTCGGTCTGGTCCTGCTTGCGGCCACACCCATGTTCGGCGGATGCGCGGGGCAGGAACGCTCCGCCGTGCCCAGCCTGCCCATGACCCCGCCCCAAGTCTATACCGAGCCGGAGCAGCGCTACAGCAACCCCGGTTCCCTGTACAGCGCTTCGGAGTCGCCGGATCTTTACGCGGATAACCGGGCCCGCAGAGTTGGCGACATCATCCTGGTCAAGGTGGTGGAAACATCCAAGTCCAAAAGCAAGGCCGACACCACGGCGGACAAGGAATCCACATCCTCCTTCGGCGTGGGCGCGGCCTTCGGCAGCAGCCGCACCGGCCTGCTGCCCGGGCTCAGCGGCCCCCTGTCGGGCAGAGTGGGCGTGAACCCCATCCTCTCCGCCACCAGCACCTCGGAACACTCGGCCACCGGCGAAACAAAGCGCGAAAACTACGTCACCGCCACCATCGGCGCGCAGGTGCTGCAGGTGCTGCCCGGCGGCCTGCTCCAAATCGAAGGCGCGCGCCAGATCCGGGTCAATGATGAAACCCAGTACATGGTGGTCAGCGGCCTGGTGCGCACCCAGGACGTGGGCCCGGACAACTCCGTGGAATCCACGCAGCTCGCCAACTCGCGCATCGAATATTACGGCGAAGGCGTTCTGGCGGACAAGCAGAAGCCAGGCTGGTTCACCCGCCTCATGGACAACCTCTGGCCTTTCTAGAGCCGTTTACCTTTTAAGTGCTTGCAGGCTGGGG
>JAJDJN010000023.1 GCA_030267245.1 Desulfovibrio sp. OttesenSCG-928-A18 | reverse complement strand
AGGCTGTAAGCGCGTTGTCGCCTGAAAGATTGAGTACCAGTATGATCCGTCCCTTCAAAGTCTTGGGCTGGGGAAAAAAGACTATCACAAGCGAGTCGCTGCCGACGGATATGGCCGAACGAAAAGGAATCGCGCCCGAACGCAGTTGCGGGTCCAGTTCCGGGCCGCCGAAAAACTCTATGCTCCCGGCCCCGGGGTCAAAACGGAAGCTGAAGGACTTATCCTCCACATTTTTCCAGGTGCCGCCTATTTTTTCATGTTCCGGCTGCTCCGAGCGATACACGCCCCCCGAGGGTTCCGCAATACGGCGCGCTTCTTCAACAAAAGGGGGCTTGGCCTGCGGGTATTCTATGCGCAGGCTGTCCTTGTCCACAAGTTCCAAAACCTGATACGCATTACCGCCGTCCAGCAGCCGCAGTCTCTTTCCATCCAGCGCCAGCGCGGCCTCCCCGTTGAAATAGGTCTGGCTTTTCTGCGGGGAGCCGGGGGTTTCGAGCATGTTCAGCTTCATATACCGGCTGCCTGTAAAATGATGCTCCCGGAGCACATGAAACTTGCCCCCGGCCTCGTCCGTCCTGTGTACTTCCCAGAATCCGTCAAAATCGGCCAGCGTCACCTGTTCCGGCGCTGAAGACGGCTGCCCCCCTCCTTCTTCACCGCAGGCGGCGAGAAACAGGGCCAGGCACAGCAATGCGCAGATCAGCGGCAAGCGTTTCAGGGGCGCTATTCCCCGGCTCATGCTACTCATGCTTCCTCCTGCCGCCCCTGGCGGCGCGGAGCGCGCGCCGGTCGGCGTGTATCGGTAACTCGGGTCCGGCAGCCGCACTGCGGCCGTCACAGGTAAAAACTTCAAAGGCCATGCTTTTATCGCACATTCCGAAGGCCTTGGAAAGCCGCGCCCCAGGGGCTGTCTCCAGGGAAGCACCGTTAATGGTCTTTTTGCCCTCTAGCTGCGCCCTGCCCCGAGCAGGGCTAAGCTCATGTATGTCTTGATACACCTCGCTCCGCCCGGAACTCGCCTTCCCTGCCAGACAACAAAAATCCTCATTGATCAGCGCCCCCCCAAGCAAATTCTGTCCGCGAAAAAACGAACCGTCCCAAACGGGCAGGCCATGCCGGGCAAGCGCAAGTTCCAACCCCGACAGTTTGCGGGTCCAGGGGGCGTGGCCCCCTGGCGGGGATTCCAAAGGGGCAGAGCCCCTTTGGCGGGGATTCCAAAGGGGCGGAGCCCCTTTGGCAAGGATTCCAAAGGGGCGGGGCCCCTTTGGCCGCCGGAGGCATAAATAAAACTCTGGCCCGTTTTTTGCTCTGCTTGCCCAAGGCATATACCCGGACGGAATTTTGACGATCCCGTTCCTGTGCCGCTTCATTTCATGCGTGCCAAGGAGAGTGCCATGACCGACAGTTACAGCCGTGGGCTTGCGCAAATACGCGTCAGAGCTTTTTCGGCCATACTTATAACCGCCCTTGTCCTGTTGCCTTTGTTTCCGCATACGGCCCAGGCCGTGCGTATCAAAGACGTCGCCACTTTCAGCGGAGTGCGCGACAACCAGCTTGTTGGTTACGGGCTGGTGGTCGGCCTTGCCGGCACAGGGGACAAGAAGGATTCCGCCTTTACCATGCGTTCCATGGTCAACATGCTTGAAAAAATGGGTGTACGCGTCGACTTGCGCCAGATGAAACCCAAAAACGTGGCCGCGGTCATGGTCACGGCCCGCATGCCTGTTTCCGCCAAACCGGGCACGCGCCTGGACGTGACTGTTTCCTCCCTTGGCGACAGCACCAGCCTGTTTGGCGGAGTTCTGATCCAGGCCCCGCTCAAGGGACTTGACGGCAGGGTCTACGCCATCGCCCAGGGCTCGCTGACCGTGGGCGGCTATTCCGTTACCGGCAACCAGGCCCAGGCCCAGAAGAATATCGCCACTGTCGGGCAGGTGCCCGGCGGAGCCATTGTGGAACGCGCGGTGCCCTTTGAGTTCAACGATCAGAGTTCCCTGACCCTGAACATGAACGCGCCGGACTTTTCCACCACCAACCAGGTGGTGGAGCGCATCAACAAGGCCCTTGGCGGCAACTTCGCCCGCTCTGTGGACATAGCCACCGTGGTCATGGAGATCCCGGCGGATTTTCGCGGCAATATCGTGCCCCTCATGGCCTCGCTGGAGAACATAGAAATCACGCCGGACACGGCGGCAAAGGTGGTGGTGGATGAAAAAACCGGCACCATCATCCTTGGGCGCGACGTGCGTATTTCCCGCGTGGCAGTGGCCCACGGCAACCTGCAGGTCATAGTGCAGGAAAATCTCGAAGTTTCGCAGCCCGGCCCCTTCAGCGGCGGAACAACCGCGGTCACTCCAAGCACGACCATGGGCGCGCGCGAGGAGCAGCGCAACCTGAACATCCTTGAAGGCGCCACTTTGCAGGAACTGGTGGACGCCCTCAATTCCGTTGGCGCCACCCCGCGCGATCTTATCTCCATCCTGCGCAGCATGAAGGCGGCGGGCGCGCTGCATGCGCACCTTGAGGTGATCTGATGAGCGATTATCCCATGAGTTCCGTGGACCCGGGCCTGGCCATGCAGGAGGCCACGCAGCATGATCTTGTACGGCAAAAGCTGGACATGGACGCCCTGCGCAAGCGCCTTGGCGACGGCAAGGGCAAGGAAGAAAAACTGCGCGAGGCATGCGAAGGCTTTGAAGCCATCTTTCTGCAAAGAATGTGGGAGCAGATGCGCAAAACCGTACCCAAGGAAGGTTATCTGCACAGCAAGGACGAAGAGATGTACCAGTCTCTTTTTGACGTTGAACTGTGCAAGAAAATGGCCGGGGCCGGCGGCATCGGCCTGGCCGACATGCTTTACGAGCAACTGGCGCAGCAGCTGGAAGACACGGGCAGAACCACCACCCCCGGCTCTTACCGCAGGGCCATCAGTATCGCGCCCCCCGAGATGCTCGCGGCAAACGGCAAGCAGGCCGCTCCCCTGGCGGAGGCGGCGGACCTCAGGCCGGAGACGCTTTATACCCCCCTGGCCGGGCAGGGACAGACGGCCGCCACAAGCCCGCTTCTTGAAGCCGCGTACGCCGAACTTGGCGTCAGCCCGGCGGCGGATGCCGAGCCCAACGCCGCCCAGCTCTGGGCCATGGAGCGCGATGCCATGGCAGGCACCATCGTGCCCGCCCTGCCCGGCCACCCTGCGGCAACGGGCGGCTCCGCCGGCGCTGTCACCCCCTCTGTGGCCGCCGGCGGAGTGGATATGCGCCCACAGGGCGAACCACTCGCCCCTGGCAGCGGAGCACGGGCCGCACCCGGCCTTGCCGCAACAGGGGCCGGCGCCCCGGCCGCGCAGGCGACGGCAGGCCAGGCGGTCGGCCAGGCAGTTGGTCAGGCAACCGGCCAGGCGACCGTTCAGGCAACTGGTCAGGCAAGTGGTCAGGCACCGGGGCTGACAATGCCCGGACAGTCCGGGCAGCACATGCAAACAGCCTCTTCCGGCCAATCCGCCACGGCTGGCGCCGCGCCCGCCGCTACGCAGGCCGGGTCAGCGCATCTTTTTGGCAAGCCCAAAAGCTCCAAAAGCCAGAAGGCCCCTGAACCGGAAAAGGCCGCCCAGCCGCCACGAAGCATGGTTCCCGAAGGAACCTTGTGGCCGGTGGCGGATAACGCGGGGACGGTAAGCAGCAAATTCGGCTGGGAGGACGACCCGGCAACGGGCAAACGGGTCTGGAATTCCGGCATCGGCATCAGCACCACGCCCAGCACTCCGGTGCGGGCGGTACTGCCCGGTACCGTGGTTTACGCCGGGCAGCGTGACGGCTACGGGCACAGCATAGTGCTGGAACACAGGGACGGGTACAGAAGTTATTACAGCAACCTGGTTCCGGGCACGGTAAAAGTGGGCGATCAGATCCGTCATGGCGCGGAATTTGCACAAGTTGCAGCGCAGCCCCTTGCCTCCGGAAATGGGGAAAATTCTGCCTCCCTGTATTTTGAACTGAAAAAGGGAGAAATGGCCATCAATCCGGAGAACGCCATCCGGCGCCTGAACGCGGCAAGCAGCTAGCGGCGGCCCGGGTGCAAACAAGAGGTTCTTCCCATGTTTGAACTCATCCAACAAAACCTCACCCGTCAGTTCAAGGGGCTGGAGTTGCTGTACGAACTGTTGCAGGAAGAATTCCAGCTTTTGTGCCAGCATGACACGGACGCGGTCTCCGCCCTGGAGTTCTCCATTCACGAACTGCTGCGGCAGATAGCCGTTGAGCGCATGGACCTGAAAAACACCATGCAGGGCACCCGGCTTCTGGAATACGCGGGTCTGCTGCCCGATGAAGAAGGCCAGGAAGTGCGCCGCCTGTATCATCTTATTGACGGGCTTGAGCAGCACTGCTCCCGCCAGGCCACGCACAACACCGAATTATCCCTGGCCCTGCTGGATCAGAGCCACGAACTCATGCTCTTCCTGCACAAGCACATCGCGCCCAAGTCGGCTGACTGTTATGGGGCGCAGGGGCGTATGCGCGAATCGCGGCCGGCGGCCGCCATCTACTCCGGGAGATTCTAAATGGCCATCGGCGTCAATTCCGTACTGAGCATGGGCGTTGGGGCGCTATTCGCCTCCCAGGCCAATATTCAGGTCACGGGCAACAACATCTCCAACGTCAATACCCCCGGCTACTCACGCCAGGCGGTTATTCTCAATGAGAGATACTCCATCAACTACCGGCCCGGTCAGGTGGGGCAGGGAGTCGATGCCCAGGAGATAATCCGGTATTTTGACGCCTATGTGGAAAGCAATTACCTGAACAAGCTCGGCAGTTCCCAGCGCTACGAGGCCCTTTACAGCCAGTTGCGCTATGTGGAAGGCGTTTTCAATGAAGCCAACGTAAGCGGCATCAACGATTCTTTGTCCGCGCTCTTTGCGGCCTGGAACAAGCTCGCCCAGACTCCGGACCAGCAGGCCGCGCGCGAGGCCCTGCTCGCCGCCGCCGGCAACCTGGCCACCGGCCTTCGCAGCGCCGACCAGACCCTGCAGGTTCTGGAAGATCAGCTCAACTCCATGATCCGCCAGGAAGTGGATAGCGCCAATCAGCTGATCAAGGAAATCGCGGCCCTGAACAAGGAAATCGCCGCCAACTACCAGGCCGGGCGCAACAACCCCAACTCCCTCATGGACGAGCGCGACTACAAGGTCCGCCAGCTTGGGGCTATTATTGACGTAAGCGTTGTGGACAAGGGCCCCGGCCAATATACGGTCAACATGAAGAACGGCACGACCCTGGTCCAGAATGAAGTGCCGTTTTCCCTGGAATACCGTGGCGCCTCGGTGGAGAACAACCTCAGCAACACCTCCCCCTACAAGGCGAGCAACCCGGACGGCAGTCAGAAGACCGCCCATTTCAGGGGCGAGGACCATCTGGAATACACGCTGGAGATGGTCACGGACTATCTGGACGAGTCCACCAGTCCGCCCACCCAGGTAAGCGGCGCCACCAGCATAGGCGGCACGCCTCCGGCCAAGTTCAAGGTTTCCGTTGACGGCGGCAGGACCTGGCTCAGCAACGACGACGGCAGCGTCAAGCTGTTCAACGCGCAGGAAGAAAGCGACAGCGTACGCGTGGGCTCGCTGGACGTCTGGTTCGATGCCGGTGACGTAAACGCGGGGGACCGCTTTGTCATTTCGCCCAAGTCGGACATCTACTGGATCAGCCCGACCTCGGGCCCGATGAACATTTCCACCCAGAAGTACGGGGACGGCTCGGACAATTCCCTGCGCATAACCGGCGGCACCCTTGGCGGGTTTCTCGAATTTCGTGACTATCACCTGGGCGAATACCGCGACCGTCTGGACGCATTTTCCAAAAGCCTGATCTGGGAAGTAAACCGCATCCACTCCCAGGGCGCCGGCCTGACCCCCATGACCGATATCATGGGCACCTACAGCGTCGGCCGGACCGACAAGCCGATGGATTCGCCCGAAGCCCTGTTCACCTGGTCCGACAGGCTGCAAAGCGGCAACATGAGCTTTGTGGTCTACAACCCGGACACGGGCGCGGCGCTGACAGACTATCCGGGCATCAACGTATTTTCCAAGCTGCCCAACGGCAACTTCGACCCGTCCCTGCATTCCCTTGAAGACGTACGCGACGCCTTTAACGGCCCGCTGACTAACGACAACGGCGTGGCCGTAGACCTTGACGGCAACCCTGTGGCGCCGGGCAATGAAATTTATCTGTTCAAGGCGGAAATCGTTGACGGCAAGCTGCATATTTCTTCCAGCGACCCGGACAAGTACTGCTTCGCCTTTACGGACGACAGCACCGGCCTTGGGGCGGTCCTTGGCCTGAACACCTTTTTCACCGGCGACAGCGCGGGAAATTTCGGGATCAACGAGTCCATCACCGGCGACCTGAACAGGATAAACGCCGGCGCGGTTAACGGCGCGGGGGAAATGAACCCGGGGGACAACATCATCGCCTCGGACATGTTCGCTCTGGCCTCCAAAAAGGTGAGCATAAGCACCACCTGGAACAAGGCCACGGAGCAGACCCTTGCAAGCTATTACGCCACATTGGTGACAAAGGTGGGCGCCGACACAAGCTCGGTAAAATTCACCGCCTCCACCGAAACGGCCATCGCCCTGGAACTGTATAACAGACAGGAAGAAATATCCGGTGTGAACCTGGATGAAGAAATGAGCAACCTGATCAAGTTTCAGGCCTCCTACAAGGCGGCGGCAAAGCTTATCACCACGGCTGACGAGATGCTGCAGACATTGTTGTCCCTCAAGCAATAAGCCGCGCGGCACGGCCGGAATGGGCCGGACATAAGGAACAAAGCCCGCCGGGCACGGCGGAGGAAGATAAGGCAAGGAGCGGAGCCATGGCCCTGCGCATAACACAGAGCATGATGTATTCGGGATTTATGAGCGGCATAAACCGTGCAACTCTTGGTCTTACCGAATCCAACTACCAAAGCGCCACCCAGAAGCGCGTCAACCGTCCTTCGGATGACGCGGTCAGCGCGGGCAGGATCCTGAACACGCGCTCAACCCTGTCCACCCTGGCCATATATGAGGAGAACATAAGCCAGGCCAAGGGCTGGGTCAGCCTCATGGACAGCGTGCTGGGCTCCGGTACCGGCTCCGTGCAAAGCGTGCTCACCCGGATCAAGGAACTGGCCCTGGAAGGCTCCAACGGCGACAAGACGGCGGACAACCGCCTGCAGATCAGCTATGAGTTGCGTGAGCAGTTCAAGCAACTGATCAATCTTGCCAACAGCGAATTTTCGGGCGCGCATATTTTCGGCGGCCACAAGACCGGCCAGCCCGCCTACGAGGAAGGGCTGGGCGTGACCTGCATGGACGACGGCGCGGCTGACGCCCTGTCCGGCGCGCTTTTCAACGCCCATGGTTCGGCCAACCGTACCGTCATCATCCAGCCCGTCCAAAGCGGCGACGCCTACCAGGTCAATTATCGCTACAGCGATGACGGCGGCGCCACCTGGAAGCCTGTGGAGGGCATCGCCGTCGACCCCCCCGGCTCTCCCCCGGGCGCGGACAGCGTGTGCACCATCCAGGCGGGCGGGACCAGCTTTTCCTTCAACGTTTACAAGGACAACAACCCGGCAACGCCCTATCAGGTGGAGGGGGTCGAGCCCATGGGCATCATCGACCAGGGGCCGGAAAACCCCCACTCAAACGACAACGGCACCTGGATCTACGTGCGGCCCACGGCCATATACCAGGGCGACGATCACAGCAACCAGGTGGTGTCGGGCTACAAGCCTTCCACGGCCAATGCCGCCATCAGCGGCGAAGCGGACGGCTATTTCACGCGCGATGTGTTCGTGCGTCTGGAAGGCATGGACGCCGGACCGCCGGCCACGGTGCGCTATTCCTACAGCGTTGATAACGGCAGCAACTGGGTGCAGACCTCGACTGCCGACCCCGGCAGCGACCCCTATCGTCTGCCGGTGCCGGGCGGCTACCTCACCCTTTCCGGCGGAGCCTTGAACGACCCTGCGGACGTGGGCTCCCAGTTCGTCATCCACCCGCACCGGGCGGAGATCAACTATCAGATCGGTTCGGACAACTATATCACCGTGAACATGGTCGGAAAGGATATCTTCGGCGGCCTGTACGACTACCCTGAAGACGGCATTGGCTACGCCGTGCCCGTGACCAGCCAGGCCAACCTGTTCGAGGTGCTCGGCGATCTTATCGCGGCGGCTGAAACCAACAGCCAGCAGGGCATGCAGATCGGCTACGACGCCCTGACCGATGTGATGAACGTGGTGCTGACCAGGGCGGCGGAAGCGGGCGGCCGCTCCAACCGGCTTACGACCACGGAAAACGCCCTTCTGATCCGCACTTACAGCGAGGAGGATCTGCTCAGCGGCATCGAGGATATCGATCCCTTTGCCCTGTCCACCAAGCTGGCGCAGCAGCAGACAACCCTGAACAGCGTACTCAAGTCCTCATCCATGATCATGCAGATGAGTCTGGTGAACTTCCTGTAACAACAATCTGAAAGTCATACCCGGCAGGTGTTATGCTCATTCTCTCCCGAAGAGCCGGCGAAAGTCTGCACATAGGTGACAATATCAAGATCACCGTGTTCAGCATCCAGGGCAAGCAGGTCAAGCTCGGCATATCCGTGCCCGAGAACACCTCGGTTTATCGGGAAGAAGTGTTCCTGCGCATACGGGAAGAAAACCGGCAGGCCCTGCTTGCCGATGAACAGGACCTTCTGGCCGCGGCGGCGTTATGGCAAGTGAACAAATGACCTTTATCGATACCCGCCTGGGGCAGCGCGAAGTGCGGCTGGACAAGGTGGTGTTTTTCCCGCGCGGCATCATCGGCTTCGAGCATATGCGCAGCTTCACCCTGCTGCAGATACGCGCGGACGCCGCCCTGCTGCTGCTGCAAAGCATGGAAGACCCTTCCCTGGGGCTGATCGTGACCGACCCCTTTGTCTTTATCCCGGATTACAATCTGCATGTGAACGATGCCGATCAGCATCTGTTGCAGGCGGATAACGCCGGAGACCTGGCCGTGCTGGTCACGGCCACCATCCCGCCGGGCAAACCGGAAGAAACGGCCCTCAATCTGCTCGGGCCCATCCTCATCAACCACCGCAGCCGCCTGGGCCTGCAGGTTCCGCAGCCCGAAGGCAACTGCCCCGCCCGTTATTTCATCCACAAGACCGGCAGTTAGCCCCAATTTTGCGCTTAGCGCAAAATTGGGGCGGCCGCTTGCGTCAGCAAGCGGCCGCCCAGCGTGCCTTTATAGCAGTTTACCTTTGAAATGCTCTGGAACCTGTTAACACGGGGATTCAATCCCCTGTCCGGACTCTGGGGCACAGTTCCCGGTTATTCATGCAATATATGCGGCTCAGTTCAGGATATAGCGCATGGGGTCCACGTGAATGCCGTTGACGATGACTTCATAGTGCAGATGCGGTCCGGTGCTGCGGCCCGTATTGCCGAGGGCGCCGATCACGTCCCCGCGCTGCACGTAATCGCCCTGGGCGACCGAGGCTTTTTGCAGGTGGGCGTAGCGGGTGACGATATTGTTGCCATGGTCGATCTTGATGCAGATGCCATAGGCGCCGTCACGCCCGGCAAAGGTCACCGTGCCCCTGGCCGGAGCCCACACGGGCGTGCCTATGCGGTTGGAGATGTCCAGCCCCTTGTGCACCCGGCTGGACCCGGCAATGGGCGCCTTGCGCGGCCCGAAGCCGGAAGAAAGATAGCCCTTGACCGGCCAGATGGACGGAGTGGACAACAGGGAATCCTTGTTCGTGCGTAAAAAGCCGACCAGATTCTGCTGCTCCACCTCTTCCAGGTGAATGGTGGCGGCAAGATCGTCCACCAGGCTGTGCAGGCGCTTGGTAAACAGTTCGCGGTGGCGGGAAAGATAGTCCGGGTTGGCGGGCATGCTGCCATCCGCCCCCGCCTGCTCGGCGCTGCCGCCCACGGCCTCGGCGTCGGAAGCCTCACCCCCGATGTTCATGAGTACCCTGAGCTTGGCATCAAACTGCTGCACGCGCCGGATGTCCGCCTCCAGGCTCTGCAGTTTGCCCGTCAGGCTGAGCACCTGGCTGTCGGCGGACCGGATCACCCGGTGCGCTTCTTCCAGTTCGCGTTCCAGGACGCGGTTTTTTCCGTAATAGCCCCAGAGGTGGTAGTTCAGCGCCCCCAGCCCCCCCAGCAGCACAATAAACAAAAGGCTGAGCCAGCCGCGAAGGCGCAGCTTGCGCAAGCCTCCCTGGCGATCCTTAAATATGACGATATGATAATTTTTGAACAAAGCGCAATCCGTGCGCGTCCTTATTCCCTGCCGCTTGCGGCCGGGGTGAAACGCGGATCAGTTCCGCAGGGCGGCCGGGAAAGGCCGCGCGGTACCGGGCGGGCCGCACTGCGGGGCAGAACGGGCAAGCCCGGCAGGCGCGGCATCCCATGCCGCGCCCCTGCGGGAGTGTGTAATGAGAAGAGATGAAGCGCGCCGTTTTTACGCGGCCCTGCTGCCGCGCAAGACGCGGAACATACCGTCGGCGGGTCCCGGCAGGCCCGGGTCCGCCAATTCGGCAAGCCCCGCTCCCCCGCCTTTCCCGCTCCCGGCCAGACGTGTATGCTACTTTTTCCGTTTTTTGTCGAGCAAAGCGTGCGTGGCCCCGGCAAGAAATCCGGCAACAGCCCCCAGCCCTATGGCAATGAACATACTTTCCGAATAGCCGAACACAACGCTCAGCGCCCCCAGCGCGCCGCCGATAAGAATCCCTCTGGTAATGCGATCTGCCATTATGCCATTCCTTAAATCAAAGCATCCGCATCCGGCCCGCTCCGGACAAAATCCGAATCCGCTTCACAGTATCAGCCGTGTTATATACATCAAATCCGGGCAGGGCACAATGTCTTGACATTGCCGGGCGAATTCTCCATACCATTGGCAATATACCATATGTCTATAAAAAAGGCGCTCTGGTCCAAAAAATCAACGCTCATACCACATGGAGCCTCATAAATTGACCGGCGCGGCAAGCGCCACGCGCAAGTCGAAACAGCCCCGAAAAGGACTCCGCCTGTCTTTTCCGTCCGCTTCACGGCAAGGGCACGCACAGCCCCCGAAAAGCTCACAGGATACAAGGCCCCCGCATGGGAATGCCCCTCGGCCTTGCGCCGGGGCCAGCCGTTTTCAGCGTGATCTCAACAATACTTTTACCGGATAGGATTAGTGTATGAAAAAATCGCATATGCAGATTCTGGGGGTTCTTATTGTCCTCCTGGCCGGAGGATTTTTGCTGTCCACCCTGAGCGGCTCCCCTGAAAAGCCCAAAACACCGGCAGCCGTACAGGAAGCCGGCCAGCAACCGGCTGCCGCGTCCAAGCCCGACGCCGCAAAGGCGAAAACGGCCGATCCGGCAGGCAAAAAAGCGGGAGATAAAGCAGGCGCCGGCCAGGCCCAGGCGCTGGAAGACGACTTCGAGATGGTCGCAAGCCTGAACATTCGCGACCGTGAAGTCCTGCGCACCGCCAAGCCCATCATCGTGACCTTCGCCTCCCCCATGGTGGCGCAGGATCAGCTGGAAAAACCCGTTGCCCCCGAAGAAATGCCCTTCATGCTGAAGCCGTCCGTGGAAGGGGAGGGCCGCTGGCTCACGCCCACAAGCTTTGCCTTTGTGGCGGAAAAGGGCTTTTCGCGCGGCAAGCAGTACGCCCTTGCCCTGCGCAAGGATCTGCGCTCCCTTGAGGGCAAAAGCGTCCGCTATTATTTCTCCTTCCGCACCGAGGCCACCAAGCTGCGGGAGCTGCAACTGGGCTCCTATGACGAAGATACCTTTGAGCAGCGCATCTACCTCGATTTTACCCTGCCGGTAAGCAGGGAGGCGCTCAGCGAACATATGGCGGTTCTGGACGCCGAGACAGAAGAAGCCCTGCCGGTGGACTTCAGCGGGAACGATACCGTGTCCTCAAGCCATACCGCGACCATTCGCCTTGGCCAATACAGGCCAAAGGTCCTGCTCGTCCTGCGTACGGATCGCGACAGCGACCAGCACCCCATGGCCATGGATTCGGAATATAAATCCAACATTATCCTGGCCGCGACAAAGGCATCTTCCAACGCCAACGCGCAGACGGACGCGGCGCAGGTGAGCACCGTGCAGGCAAACTCCGTGCAGTCCGAGCCCTCGGATCTGCGCATGTACGCCTATTCCAACGAAGACTACCAGGGCAGACTCTACGCCCGCTTCTCCATGAACCGGAGCCTGGCCCCCCATGACCAGACCGAATTCATCAAGGTCACGCCGGACCTGGAATACAGCCTGGAAGGCGGCAGTGAAATCATGTTCCGCCAGGGCCTTGAACCGGGCATGAACATCACCGTGACCCTGCTCCCCGGACTCACGGACAGTGCCGGCCGCGCCGTGAAGGAAGAAATCACCCGCAGCGTCGTCATCGACGACTATGAGGCGGCCGCGCGTTTTGCCGAACACGGCAACATTCTGACGCCTATTTTCGGCAGCAGGGTGCCCGTGACCCTCATGAATCTGGACCGGGTTTCCATTACCCTGCACAGGCAATATGAGAACAACCTGCCCTTCATGTCCCTGCAGCCGGAGTATTTCGCCACGCGCATGATGCGCCAGGTGGAATACAAGACCATCGATCTGCCCGCGGGCCAGGAAAAGAACAAGTCCCTGCGCCGGGCCATCGATCTCAATGATCTGGCCAAGGGAAAACGCGGCGTGTTCAGCCTTTCCATCACCGGCTACCAGCGCGAGACCGACAGTGACGGTTCTTCATACTACAGCTATGCCAACAGCCAGGACCGCCTGGTGGTGCTTACGGATATAGCTGTCACTTCCCGCCTCTTCCCCACCGGGATAACCATATACGCCACCAGCCTGTCCACGGCCAAACCCCTGCCGGGCGCGCAGGTGAAGATCTATTCCCAGAGCAACCAACTGCTCGGCTCGGGCCTGACCGGCCCGGACGGGGTGTTCATGCTCAAGCGTTCGGAGTCCTGGGATGATCAGCTCTGGCCCAATGTGGTTACCGTGCAGACTGGCGCTGGCGACGATCTGGACATCACCTTTCTGGCCCTGCAGTCCGAACACCGCATGGATCTGCCCGACACAGCATGGCGGGATTATCTGGACAGGGGCTATGAGGCATTCATGTATACCCCCAGGGGGGTCTTCCGCCCCGGGGAAAAGGTGGATATCAAGGCTTTTGTCCGCGACGCCGACCATGCGCCCCCGGCGCCCTTTCCGGTGTTTTTCCGCATCACTTCCTCCAGAGGGCTCGAGGTGGCGCGCGGCTCCGTAACCCTGTCGGACGAAGGCGGCGCGGATTACGCCTTTAACCTGCCCAGCGCCGCGCCCACGGGCAAATACCACGCCTATCTTGAAATCCCGGGGCAGCAGGACAAACAGATCGGCTACTGCAGCTTTGATGTGGAGGATTTTGTTCCCCCACGGCTGGAAGTGAGCGTCAGCACCGAAAGCGAGTTCCTGGTGCAGCAAAAGGCCATGGAAGTCGGGCTGTCGGGCCAGTATCTTTTCGGGGCGCCTGGCGCCGAGCTTTCATTTGAACTCGGCTACAAGGCAACGCCGGAATCTTTCCAACCCGAAGGCTGGGAAGACTATAGTTTCGGCAACTGGGAAAAGAAATTCAATACGGAAACCAATCTCAAATACATCACCGGCGAACTGGACGCCCAGGGCAAGCAGAAGGTCAGCTTCCCCATCCCCGACAACTGGACGCCGCCGGCCACCCTGCGGGTGCTGCTTGTGGGCGCGGTGCAGGAAGACGGCGGGCGATGGGTCAACCAGACCGCGAGTTTCATCTATTGCCCCACCCCCTATCTCATCGGGCTTTCGGACAAGGGCAGGAGCTTTGAACCCGGCAAAGAGGCCGTCATCGCCGTTGCCGCGGTCACTCCGGACGGAAAAAACGCGGACAGCGGAGAACTGGCGGTGGAAATATCCACCGTGCGGAGCAACTGGCGCACGGTATACCGGAACAACCGCTATGTGTCCGTGTGGGAGGAGCGCATACTCCCCCTGCACAAACAAAAAATAGACACTGTGGACGGCAAGGGTGAAATCCGCTTCACCCCCAGGGAACAGGGCACCTTCCTCGTGCGCGTAAGCGCCGATAACGGAGCCGTGGTCAGCTCGGGCCGTTTTGACGTCTGGCATGATTATTACGGCGACGGCGAGCGCCCCATGCAGCATGGTTCCGGGCGCATGGACGCCGTGGAACTGAGCTTTGACAAAAAGGACTACCGCGTCGGCGATACGGCCAGGCTCTCGGTCAAGGCCCCTTATGCGGGCACATTGTTCCTCGGGGTCGAACGGGCCAGCCAGATGTACGTACGCACCGTGAACATGCTGGAACCGGCCATAGTGGTGGAGATCCCGGTTACTGAAGGCATGGACCCCAACGTCAACGTCACGGCCTGGGTCATCCGGCCCGTGCGCGAAGAAAACAAGGAATGGTACGCCCACCGGGCCTATGGAATGATTCCCCTGCTTCTGGCCAAGGAGCCGCATGCGCTGACCGTGTCGGCCGTCGCCCTTGAGCGCGCTTCGCCTTCACAGCCCCTGGCCATCCCCTTCAGCGTGGTGGATGAACACGGCACGCCGGTGGAAGGCGAGTTCTCCGTCGCTCTGATCGATGAGGGCATCTTGTCGCTGACCGGCTACAAAACGCCGGATCCCCTGAGCTTTTTCATGGCGCAGCGCATGGCCAGGGGCTCGAGCTTCGACGCCTTTGACGCCCTGCTCCGGCCAGAAGCAAGAACAACCCCGCTGCTGCAGCCCGGCGGCGACGGCATGGATGATTACCAGGGCTCCCTGAGCACCGAGCAGATCTTCCTGACCGCCTATCTGCCCGTGGTGCGCACGGACGCCAACGGCCAGGGCGAGGCTTTCTTTGACATTCCCGAATATTCGGGCAAAGGACGCCTCATGGTCGTGGGCGCCTCGCACAACCGCTTTGCCAGCATGGGCACCCAGATCCGCTTTGCCCGCGATATCGTGGTGGAAAGCACCGCCCCCCGGGCAGTGGCGCCTGGCGACGAATTCGACATCAGCCTCAAGCTCTTCACCCTGCAGGACGCGAGCGCGCCCCTGGAAGGCGAGGCGCATATCACGGTTACCTCCGACGCGCCCCTGCTGCTTTCCGGCGACGTTAAAAGCGTAGTCCCCCTCGGCACCAAAGATGACGGGGCGGACAAGACCACCCGCAACCTGCTGGTCAAGGCCAAAGCCCGGCAGCTTTCCGGCGTGGCCACGATCAACATTGCCGTGACAGTTCCGGGACGCGAGGATCTGAGCTTTGACAAAAGCATGCAGGTTGTCGTGCGTCCTCCCTACCCGCGCACCAGCGCCATGGTCAGCGCCCTGATCAAGGGCGGCAGTGAAAAGGAACTGGTCATCCCCGGCAAATGGCTGGCGGGAAGCGAAAAAGCCTCGTTTTCCATTGACAAGAGCCCGCTGATGGCGGTGCTGCCGGCCCTTGAGTACCTGCGCGAATATCCATACGGCTGCCTTGAGCAGACGGTAGCGCGGGCCTGGCCCTATCTGACCCTTGATGCCGTGCAAAAAGCCCTGAATCCCGACCGGGGGCAGGACGACACGCCCGAAGGCGCACTCGCCGGCGCGGCATCACGCATTATTGCCATGCAAACTCCGGAAGGCGGTTTCGGCATCTGGCCGGGTTACTCAACGCCGGCGCCCTGGCGCAGCGTCAACGCGGCCTTTTTCCTGGTTGAAGCCAAGTCCCGCGTTTCCATCCCCAAAAGCAGCCTGGACCGCATGTACAATTACCTGCGGCTCATTCTGGCGGCTCCGGTGGAGCAGTTGGGTGACAACAAGCGCTACGTATACTCCACCAAGGCTTTTGCCGCCTTTGTGCTCACAAGGGCCGGCCAGGCTCCCCTGGGCTGGCTGCAGCACCTTACGGAACAGGAAAAAGAGATGTACCCTTCCGGGCGTCTCTTCCTGGCCGGGGCCAAGTCACTGATCGCCGGCAACCCCGACGCCCTGCGCGCCCTCAAACCCGAGGAACTGCGCACGGACGGCCTGCGGGAATTCAACTACAGCCTTGAAAGCAGCCTGCGCAACGCAAGCCTTGAACTGTACATGTGGGCCCTTGTCGCCCCCGGGGACGCCAGGACATCGGAACTGTGCGAAAATATCGCGGACATGTTGCTGGCCCATCGCTGGTACACCACGCAGGAGGCGGGCATGGCCTCCCTGGCCCTGGGCACCTGGCTTGAAAAAACCGGCGGACCTTCAGGCAGGAAATATGAAGCCTCCGTCATCGTGGACGGCAAGGTCGTTGCCAAGGCAAAAAACGGCGAGCGTCTTGTGCTTGGCTCCGACGCTGTGCCCCTGACGGCAAACGGCGAGGCCGCCAAGGTGCGGGTCGCCGTAAGCGGTGAAGGAAGCGCCTATTGCATCTACAACATGCGCGGCGTTCCCTTTGAGTCGCCCCCGGCTTCAGCCAGAGAAATGGCCATCCAACGGGTCTGGAAGGACGCCAACGGCGCGCCCATTGACATGTCCTCCGGCGAAATACGCCTGAAAAAGGGAGACCGCATCACTGTGGAACTGACGGTCGTCACCCGCTACCCCATGTCGGATATCGTGCTCTCCGATCTCCTGCCTGGCGGTATGGAAGTGGAAAACCCGCGCCTGAACACGGCTGCCGGGGCAACGGATGGCGAAACGCAGAAATACGGCCTGTATATGGACCTCAGGGAGGACAGATTGCTGATCTTCTTTGATGCCCTGAACAACAAGGGAAGCTATTCCTATTCCATGCGCGCGGTAAGCAAGGGGCGCTTCGTGCTGCCGCCCCTGGCCGCTGACGGCATGTACGCTCCGCAGGTGAACGCCATCACCCCCGCGGC
>JAJDJN010000229.1 GCA_030267245.1 Desulfovibrio sp. OttesenSCG-928-A18 | reverse complement strand
TCATCAAATAGGGGGCGTGAGCCCCCTTTTTGCTGCCGTAGGCATTTTATGCGGCTTGGGGGGACTTCAGCGGGTAAAATAAAAATGGTTCATTTCGCCCTTCAGGCTGACCTGGTACATATTCTCTCCCGGCAGGGCGCTCAGGGCGGTACAGGCGGCTTCACTTTCCACATGGCGGGCCAGGGAGCAGAGGTTGCGCAGGTCCCGCAGGGCGGCGGACTGGGCGGCTATTTCCGCAAAGGCCTCGCCAAATTCGGGATTACGCGCCAGCAGTTCGCCTATCCGCTCCTTGTCCGGATGTTCGCCGGAAAGGACCAGCACGGCCCTGTTGTTCAAGCGCAGGGTCAGCTTGGTGCCGGTATCCACATCCAGAGCCGAAAGGGCTTCATACAGGCTTTCGATGAACGCCTCCTGCAGGCGGGCCACATTGGCGCTCAGGCTGTCCGCCAGCCGCGCTTCAGCGCGGTTGGCGCGTTCGCAAAGATCCTGAATGGCCGGGGCCAGCGAGGAAAAGGACGCGCGCTCCCGCAGCAGACGCAAAGGGGAAAGCCAGGCGTCCTCAGCGCAGTCGTTGGGCGTGCCGTCTTCGGGCAAAAGCGCCGTGGCGGCAAGGCCGGCCTGATCCAAAGAATCGTCTTCAACGCAGGCCGGGTTTTGCCCGCAAGCCGCATTCCGGTCTTGGCGCACCGGGGCGGAATCGGGCCGGCTTATGCCTCGGGCAAATGCCTGGTCGGCATCATCCGGTGTTTCGGGGGGAGAAAGGGAAGGGCGGTCGCCACACAGACTTGCTTGTGAAATTGGGGGCGTGCTGATGCTCACAGCAACTCCTTGATATGCATTTTTTTCCCTGTTCCCGTACATTGCTGGAAGAAGCAAATATGATGCCAGGGAAAAAGCGTACACACCCTGTCCCGGATTTTGCCCAAAGCCCCATAATCCGGGATAATCGCGGGTCCAGGGGGCCATTGCCCCCTGGCGGGGATTCCAAAGGGGGCTTAAGCCCCTTTGGCCTTATCAGACCAGGGCCGCGCAGCGCAGTTCGCGCAGTTGTCTGCCCGATTCGGCGCCAAGGTCGCGCCATTGCCGGGGGAGACGCACCGCAAGGATGCGGGCGTAATCCCGCAGGATGATGTCCGGCAGTTCGGCATTGCCCGAATCGGCCGCTGCCAGGCGGCAAAAGGGGCGGATAAAGGCCGGATTTGCGCCGTGCAGTCGCATGAGCAGGTCCACCCTGGTTCCGGGGCGCAGGCCGGGGTAGATCCCGCCTTTCATGTGCAGGGCGCAGGCTTCTTCGCCCGCCCTGATGTACAGGCGGGGCAGACGCAGGCGCAGGCCCAGATCCCGGGCCATACTGATGCCGCGCTTTTCATGTCCGATATGCCTCGGCAGCATCTCGCCGGGCGTGGCGCATTTGCCAAGATCGTGGCACAGGGCCATCCAGACGGCGAGGCAGCGCTCCCGCTCGCCGGCCGCATCGTCAAGGGCCGTACGCGCCACGCTGTCCATAAGGCGCGCGCTGTGTCCGAAAACGGAGAGGGAATGGTAGCGCTCCGGGCCAGCCGGGATGGAGTCCGCGCCTTCAAGTTCGGCAAACCATGGGCCGAGGCAGCCGGTATCCTGCAGCAGACGCAGAAAATTGCCCGGCCGGGCGCAGGCCAGGGCCTTTAGGCATTCCTTGCCTACCTGTTCCGCGGCAATGGCGGCGCAAGACCCAAGTTGCGCGGCCGCGCGCATCTGGACCAGGACATCCTCGTGCACGGAAAAATCCGGAAGCATGGCCGCAAAACGCGCGGCCCTGAAAATGCGCACCGGGTCATCGGCAAGGGCTGTGGCCGAGGCCGGGCGCAAGCGCTTTTCGCGCAGGTCCGCAAAGCTGTGGCGATGCGCGCGCAAGATCCCCGATTCGGAGAGGAGCAGGGCGTTGATGGTGAAATCCCTGCGCAAAAGATCCTGATGCAACATGGCTTCCGGCCCTTGTCCCGCCGGGTCCAGCACCGTGTATTCCTGTCCGTGCAGCAAATAAATTGGGGCGGGAACACTTTGGATCTTGCGCGCGGCCGGATTCCTTTGTAAGAAATGTTGTTCAGAGTCGACAACAAGATAGTCGACATCCCTGAACGCGCGGCCAAGCAGCATATCGCGCACCGCGCCTCCCGCAACATAGTAGTTCATGAAGCTTCTCTTGGCAGTATGATATGGCGCCGACCGTCAGCATGCCTCGGGATTTTCGTTCTGGCCACTGTATGTGCTTTACCTTTGAAATGCTTGCTCAACGGCGGGCAAAGCTCGCCTGCAAGCATTTCAGGGCAAGGGTTTGAGGGCAAATCCCTGCAGGGCGGACATACTTTTTCAAAGTGAATTTGCTCCAACGCGCCCCTTGTCCGGCGCTTGTGTTTTTCCGCCGGAGTATTGCAACATTATAACCAGCGCTTCCTGGATGCGCGGCTTTTAGGAATACGGTGAGAGCACAGCATGCCCAATTCTGAAAAAGTACAGCTTGTGGCCCTTGCGGACGGCTTTTTTCCTTTTGCCGATCCCCTTGACTGTGACGACCTGCGCGGTCCCCGCTCCCTGTTCGGTGAATCCTTCGGCGTCCCGCAGCCGGCAGGGGAGTGGCGCCCGGCCGGCAGTGAAACCCGCGACCCAGACGACTACGCCCCGGGGCATATCCTGTGGGAGAGCCCCGCCGGTTTTTCGCGCACGGAGATCGCCAGGCGCATCGCGGCGTCCGGGGTGGACATCGCGGGCAAAGACTCCGATTTGCCCCTTGGCGTGCCCGTGCAGACCTATATCTGCGGACGCGCCAGCTCTTCCTTCGCCCCTGCCTGGAAATTATATGAAGACGGCCTGCTGCCCGAGTGGGGAGCGGTGATCTGTTCCTGCCAGACCGAAGGGTACGGCCAGTTGCGCAGACCCTGGCATTCGCCGCGCGGCAATCTGTATGTCTCCTTCCGCCTGCCTGACGACCCGCTCTTCAGCGGGGATGCGGCGGCCCTGGTCACAGGCTATATCCTGCTGCTTTCTTTGCGTTCACTTGGCTTTCCCGTCCAGCTCAAATGGCCGAACGATCTGTTGCTGGACGGCGCCGGCAAGGTCGGCGGCATTCTGCTTGAAGAAAGAAAAGGAGCGACCATTGCCGGTCTGGGGCTGAACCTGCGCGAAGCGCCGCATGCCGCGCTGCTGCATGAGCACAGCGCCACGCCGGCGGCCGTGCTTTTGCCGGGCCACGGTCGGGGCGCTTATGACGGCGCCGCTCCCGAACGCAGGGGCTTTTTTGAAAAAACGCCCCGGCCCGAACAAGGGCCGTGCGGCGCGCTTGCGGAGCCTGATGAAGTCCTGGCCCCTTTTGTCATCTGGCGGCAGCTTGTCAGCGGGGCTGTGCTTGCGTACAGCCATTGCGTTGAGGGCAGGCCCCTGCCGCAGATTCTCGGCGACCTTGAACAGTACCTTGCCTGGAAAGGCTGCCCGGTGAAACTGCTGGAGGCGGACCGGACCGCGCCGCGCACGGGCTTTTTTATCGGCCTTGGCCCCAAGGGTGGCCTGCTGCTCAGGGAAGGCAGGGAAGCGGCCGACGAATATCTTTCCGGCAGCCTCTGTC
>JAJDJN010000228.1 GCA_030267245.1 Desulfovibrio sp. OttesenSCG-928-A18 | reverse complement strand
GTTTCCTTAATGGTTTGCCCAAAGGGCAAGCCCTTTTTTCATAAATACTCCTCATTCTTAGGGCCTGAGGAAAGGAACTACCAATGAAGAAACGTATTGGATTGCCCCTGGCCTTGAGCGTTCTGTCTTTAATTTCCCCAACGGCCCGGCCGGCTCAGGCCGATGTTCTGCCCGAACCACGTCCCGCGCCTTTCCAGGGCCGCCTGGGCCTGACCCCGGCCGACTCACAGCCTGCCGCCATTCAGGGAGTGAGCGCGGGCAAAGACACCCCCAACATTCTCCTGATCATGACCGACGACGTCGGCTTCGGGGCTTCGTCGGTCTTTGGCGGGCCGGTGGAGACTCCGGCCTTTGAGGCCCTGGCCGCCAACGGAGTGCGCTACAACCAGTTCCACACCACCGCCCTGTGCTCCCCAACCCGGGCGGCCCTTTTGACCGGGCGCAACCACCACAGCGCCCATACGGGCCTGGTGGTCGACGTCCGTTCCGGCTACCCCGGCTATAACGCCCTGATTGACCGGGACACGGCCACCATTGCCGAGGTCTTGAAGCAGAACGGCTATGCCACGGCCTGGTTCGGTAAAAATCACAACGTGCCCCTGAATGAAAGCTCGGCGGCCGGCCCTTTCGACCGCTGGCCAAACAATATGGGCTTTGAGTATTTCTACGGCTTTCTGGCCGGGGCGACCAACCAGTATTCGCCCATTGTCTTTGAAAATACCCGGCCGGTGGAGCCTGCGGTGGGCCTGAGCGACTATCATTTCAATGACGACCTGCGCGACCGGGCCGTGAGCTGGCTGCGGGATCAGAAAACCATCGCCCCGGACAAGCCGGTCTTCATGTATTACGCCCCCGGCGCCACCCACGCCCCCCATCATGTGCCGGACGAGTGGACCCGCCCCTATAAAGGCCGTTTCGACCAGGGCTGGGACGTTCTGCGCCGGGAAATATATGAACGGCAAAAAAAACTCGGCGTGATCCCCCCCACGGCGGCCCTCGCGCCCATGTCGCCCGGCATCCCGGCCTGGGAATCGCTGCCGGAAAATAAGCGGAAACTTCACAGCCGGATGATGGAAGTATATGCCGGCTATCTGACCCAGACCGACCAGGCAATAGGGGAGCTCATTGCCGCCTTTCGGGAACTGGGGCTGGCTGAAAATACCATCATCATCTATATTCAGGGCGACAACGGAGCCAGCGCCGAAGCCCGTATGGGCACGGTCAACGAGATCGTAGGCCTGATCAACGGACTGCCGGAAGATTTTGAGCCCAGCGAAGAAATGCTCCAGGCCATGGGCGGGCCGGCCTATTTATCCAACTATGCTGCCGGCTGGGCCACGGCCCTGTGCAGCCCCTTCCAATGGTCCAAGGAAATCGCTTCGCACTACGGGGGCACACGCAACGGCATGGTCATCTCCTGGCCGGCCCGCTTCGCCGCCCAAAATGGCGGCCTGCGTTCCCAATGGCATCATGTGGTGGACATCCATCCCACTTTGCTGGAAGCGGCCGGGCTGACCGCGCCGACCATGGTCAACGGCGTGGCCCAGAAGCCGCTGGAGGGAATCAGCCTCCTGTACAGCCTGGATAACCCCGACGCGCCGGACCGCCACACCGAGCAGTATTTCGAAATTCTTGGCAACTTGGCCTATTACCGCGACGGCTGGGTGGCGGCCACTGCTCCCCGGCTTGCTCCCTGGCGGGAGCCGCTGTCAAAATTGGGCCTCAGCCCGGCCGAGTGGGAATGGGAGCTTTATCATGTGGCCGAAGATTTTTCCCAGAGCAAAAACCTGGCTGCCGAAAATCCCCTGAAGCTCAAGGAAATGCAGATGCTGTTCTGGGCCGAGGCCGGCCGGCGCAACGTGCTGCCGGTCAACGACAACGTCGCCGCTGCCACGGGCGCGCCCCAGGGCCAGGAAAGAACGGTCATCCGCTTCCATCAGGGCTTCCGGCGTTTGCCGGAAGGGGCCGCGCCGGTGTTGCGCAACCGTTCCTACAACATCAAGGCTGAAGTCGAAATCAAGGACGGCCCAGGGGCCGAGGGCATGATCTTCACCCTGGGCGGACAGTTTGGGGGCCTGGCCCTGTTTATGGAGCGGGGCCGGCCGGTTTTCGTATACAATTATCTGGCCCTGAACCGGCTCGAACTCCAGGGCAAAGAGGCGCTGGCCGCAGGAAAGCACCTTATCGAGCTTGACTTCGAGTATGACGGCGGCGGCAAAGGCCGGGGCGGCACTTACGATCTGCGGGTAGACTCGCGCAGCGTGGCCAGGGGGCGGCTGGAGAAAACCGTGCCCCGGGGCTTTTCCATGGGCGACACGCTGGATGTGGGGCTGGACACCGGCACCCCCATTGAAATGGGACGCTATGAGCTGCCCTTTGAATTCAACAGCCGTATCGACGGGGTGAGCGTTACCCTGAAATAGCCGGGGATCATATGGCCGCCTCAGCGTTTCCCTTTCATCTCATGGCCAAGCCGGTGGGCAACACCTGCAACCTGGCCTGTGATTACTGCTTCTACCTCGAGAAGGGGGCGGTCTATGCCGGCCCGCCCCGGCTGATGGACGACGAGCTGCTGGAGGCCTATATCCACTCGACTTTCAACGCCCAGCCCAAGGGCGCGGAAATAACCTTCACCTGGCAGGGCGGCGAGCCGACCCTGGCCGGGCTGGAGTTTTTTGAAAAGGCCGTTGCTCTGCAAAGTAAACTGGCCGAAGGCCGAAAATACGGCAATAGCTTCCAGACCAACGGTTTGCTCATCGACGGCCGCTGGGCCGACTTTCTGGCCCGGCATGATTTCCTGGTGGGTCTGTCCCTGGACGGCCCGGCCGATCTGCACGACATTCACCGCCGGACGCCCGGCGGCGAGGGCAGCCACAGCCGGGTGATGCGGGCCTTTGATCTGCTTAAGCGGCGCGGGGTGGCGGTGAACATCCTTTGCTGCGTTACCAGAAGCAATCAGGACCGGGCTTTGGAGCTGTATCAGTTCTTCCGGGAAAGCGGCGTGGAATTCATCCAGTTTATTCCCGTGCTGGAGCGCCGGCCGGGTGAGGCGGCCAGACGAAGCGGGCTGCGCCTTGGCTGCCCGGATTCAGCCGGCGAGCCTACCCCATGGAGCGCGGGCGGCCTGGAATACGGCCGTTTCCTGACCGACATTTTCATGGTCTGGGTTAAAAGGGACGTTGGTAAAATTTTCATAATGAATTTCGAGTGGGCCCTGGCCAACTACCTAGGCCTGCCCGGCGCCGCCTGCCATCACCAGCCCCTGTGCGGCCGCTGTCCGGTGCTGGAGCACGACGGCTCGGTTTACGCCTGCGATCACTACGTTTACCCCGGCCACCGCCTGGGCGATTTACGGTCCGGGCCTTTGACCGCCCTGGTCGACCACCGGCGGCAGTGGGACTTTGGCGAGGTCAAAAAGAGCCTTGGCGCCCGCTGCCGCGATTGCCCTTTTCTGCGCGGCTGTTGGGGCGGCTGCCCCAAACACCGCTTCGTTGTTGAAGAGGAAGAGCCGCAAAACTATTTTTGCCCCGGCTATCGTCACTTTTATCAGAAAATTTTGCCTTTTCTCCAGGCCCTGGCCCATCTTCATCGCCAGGGCCGTCCGCTGTCCGATATCACCGGTCTGACCCTGGTCCTGGCCGGGCGCGAGGCCCGGCCT
>JAJDJN010000227.1 GCA_030267245.1 Desulfovibrio sp. OttesenSCG-928-A18 | reverse complement strand
GCTCTAACAGGCCCCGAACCAGAGTGAGGATAGAGTGAAAAACAAAACGAAGCGCACCAAATCGGCCATAAGAATTGAAGAGCTGGCAAAGCTCAACAGCGCCACCAGGTATCTGGAAATTGGAGTTTTCAAGGGGGAAACCTTTCTGGATCTGCAATTTCCACTGATGGTGGGCGTGGACCCTGATTTTCAATTCGATATTGAAGCAAACAAAAGGGAGGGGAAGTATTTCATTCCCGAAACTTCCGATTCATTCTTCAAAAAACTCGCTGAGGGTCATGAAGCGGTAAAAGGGATCGCGGGGCACTTTGGGGACGATGGAATCAAATTCGACCTTATCTTTATAGACGGCTGGCACTCATATGACCAGTCTTTAAGAGATTTTGAAAACAGCCTCTTGTTCGCCCATGATAAAACAATATGGATCCTTGATGACAGCATACCTCAAAATCCATATGCTTCAGTTGATGACTATGGCAAAAGCCTGCAATACAGCAACAAGGTCGGGGTGTACAATAAAGCGGGCAACGGCCATGTCTATCAAACGGTCTTGACGATACATGACAAATATCCCGACTTTTCATACTGTACATTGTTGGCGGATAAATATCAGACAGTTGTATGGAAGGCTCCTGGAGGCAAGAGGACGCCTGTATGCAATTCCCCGGAAGAAATAAAGAGCATCGATTACTTTGACATGCTCAACTACGCCCCTCAGTTTATGATCGAAAGCGACGACAGTTACCTGGAACTGGTGGGAAAAATCAATACGCCGGCAAAGTATGACGTCCCCGATGCGTGGGAACGCCTCCTTTTCTCAAAGGTCGAAACCATGCGCGAAAGGGAGCTGCTGGAAACTGTACGCAAAAACCCTCTCTTGCGCCTTGTTGCCAGGCTGCATGGGATAAGGACATAGTGGACAGTTCATGGCATGAAGATCACGATAACCTGTTCCTCAATGACCGTCAGCCGGGGTGGAGCGGAAAGGGTCGCGGCCTGGCTGGCCAACTCCCTTGTCGGGCTCGGACATGAGCTTGTCATCTATGCCCGCGACGAGCAACGCGGGCAGCCGGTCTATCCCCTGGACAAGCGGGTTGCGCTCAAATTTTATTCCGCCCTCGTTTTCCCCGAAGAAAAAAGACTGTTGCGGGAAGAACTCCTGCTTGAAAAACCGGATGTGCACGTCGTTTTTTACTGGGACGACGAGCCGGGGCATTGGCTTGGCGCACTGGACGGCACGGGCATTCCCCTTGTGCTTTCCGAGCGCAACTCTCCGTCATTTCTGGAGGAACGCTCCTGGACCCGCCTTGGCAGACTGACGGCCCTGGCTGGCGCCGACATAATTCACCTCCTCTTCGCACGGAGTCTGGGCAGCTTGCCGGAGAATCTGCACGAGCGCGTGACCATAATCGGCAATCCCGTTGTGTCTGTTCAAGCGCCCGCACACAAGAAAAAGTCCGGCAAGCGGGGAACAATCATGTGCGCCAGCAGGTTGAAATCTTATAAACAGCAAGTTCTGCTGGTTGACGCCTTTTGCCTGTTGCATGAACAATTTCCAGACTGGCGCCTTGAAATATGGGGCAAGGGCGGAGAAAAGAAAATCCTGGAGAAAAAGATTTCCGAGCACAAGCTTGAGGATAAAATACTGCTGTGCGGATTTACGCAGGAGATAGAGGACAGGTATCCGGAAGCTGATATTTATTGCATCCCATCCAGGTATGAGGGCTTTCCCAATGTACTGCTTGAAGCCCTGTCACGCGGCTTGCCCTGCGTAGGCTTTGCCCGCTGCCCCGGCGTCAACAGTTTGATCCGGGACGGCTATAACGGCTGCCTGGCGCCCGAGATGACCGCCCAAAGCCTTGCGGAAAAGTTGAGCCTGCTTATGGGCGATGCGGAGCTTAGGGACAGAATGTCGGAGAACGCAGTTGCCAGTGTTCGCGAATACGCGGAAGGAGCGGTTCTGGACAAATGGGTTGCCATGCTGCAAGGGGCGGCTGGCATATCGCCCACAAGCTTGCAGCGGATCAAAAGCGCAGTCCCGGACTATGAATCTCATCTGGCCGCGCTGCTTGAAGATGCAGACTTTGTATCCGCCAGGCGGGTAAAAAAGGCCCTGCGGGAAGCGCCCAGCTTCAGGCGAAGATGCTCGCGCTCAATACGCAGGGCCCTGCATGCCGTGACCGGGCTGTTCAGCGGCGACAAGCCCTGATTGCGCCACGCCCCAATGCCCCTGACCGCACGCAACGCCGGCGAGGCCCGGAACCAGCCTGCCTTGCCAGAGAACAAAAAGTCTCATTCATCAACGCTTTCTTGACAGGCTCCAGCGCGACAAGCACAGCCCGGCAATGAGGTAATAGGAAAATGAAGTTGATAATAGCTTGCCCCACCCTGACCACAAGCAGGGGAGGAGCGGAAAGGGTCGCGGCCTGGCTGGCAAACTCCCTGACCCGCCTGGGGCACGAGGTCTCGGTCTATGCGCGGTCCGGCCAGCACGAGCGCCCAGCCTATCATCTGGACAAGGGCGTCGCGCTCAAATTTTACCCCCTCCTTGTCTTTTTTGATGAAATAGAAGCCTTGCGCAAAGAACTGGTTGCGGAAAAAGCGGATGTCTGCATTGTTTTTTATTGGAATGACGAGCTGGCGCACTGGGTGGCCGCTCTGGACGGAACCGGCATTCCCCTTGTGAGCAGTGAGCGCAACGCCCCCGAGGCCATCGAACTTTCTCAATGGTCCAGACCCGGCAGGCTGAGCGCCCTGAGCGGGGCGGACGTCATCCACCTGCTTTTGCAGGACTATGTGGCTTCACTGCCGCAAAAGCTTCAGGAAAAGACCACAGTGATCGGCAATCCCGTGGTCGATATCCGGCCGGGCGCGCCCGCGCCGGACCGTGGCCGCGCGCGCAAGCTCATGTGCGCCAGCAGGCTGGAGCCAAAGAAACAGCAGGACCTTTTGATCGACGCCTTTTATCTGGTGCATGAGAAGTTCAAGGATTGGGAACTGGATATATGGGGAAGCGGCAGCCTGAAAAAAAAGCTGCGCAAAAAAATTGCAGAGTACAAACTGGAGGGCAGGGTCCATCTGCGCGGGCTTTGCGCGGACATAGAGGCCGAATATGCAACAGCAGACATTTATTGCATTTCTTCCCGTTATGAGGGCTTCCCCAACGTCCTGCTGGAGGCCATGTCACGCGGTCTGCCTTGCGTTGGCCTGGCTGGATGCCCTGGCGTCAATGTCCTGATCAAAGACGGGTTCAACGGCTTTCTGGCCCCTGAGGCAAGCGCTCAAAGCCTTGCGGACAAATTGAGCCTGCTGATGGACGACCCCGAGCTTTTGCGGCGGATGTCGGAAAATGCGGTCAACAGTGTTCAGGAATACCGCGAGGAAGTCATTCTGGACAAGTGGGTGGCCATGCTCCAAAAAGCTTCGGGCATTAGGCCCACCAAGTTGCAGCGGCTCAAGGGCCGGCCTCTGGACTATGAATCCCACCTGGCGGTACTGCTTGAAGAGACGGACCTGATCTCTGCCAGGCGCCTGAAAAAGCATCAAAAACAAAGGCCCAGCCCGAGAAAAAGATGCTCCGCCGCAATCCGCAAGGCATTGCGAGCGGTCAAGCGCGTGTTCATCAAGGGCAAGGACGATTATTGATTAGAGCAGTTTAGCTTGGAAACGCCTGCTCAACGGCGAGCAAGGCCCGCCTG